>JBPCKH010000001.1:0-3521 GCA_051004475.1 Candidatus Limnocylindria bacterium
GAGCAACTCCACGGCGTCATGTGCGTGGCGTACGTTGTCGATCTGATCGCGGCTCAACCCGCCCGCCACCGCTCCGGATCGGTAGAGCTTGAAGTGGGTGTTTGAGCCCACGAAGACGGTACGGTCCACGACTGACGCCGCTTTCCTGCCCGCGTCTCGGTACGCCTCGCGACCGGTTTCCTCTGAGATCTCGCCGAAGACGATCATGTGCCGTCTTGCGGGAATGGTGGCCAATGTCTCGAGCGCCGCGGCGAAGGCATCCTCGGTGCCCTTGAATTCGTCGCGCAATATGAACGCTCCGCTCGGCGTCGCCATCGTCTGCATGCGACCGGGCGTCGGATCGACCGATCCAACAGCTGCTATCGCCTCGTCGAGTGACCGACCTTCGATGTGCGCGACGGCGATCGCGGCAAGCGCCGGGTAGACCATGTGGCGCCCTACGAGGCGGATGCGCACTGACCGAGTCTCTGTGCCGATGTGAACGACGAAGCGCATTCCGTGCGGCCAGTCGAGCTCGATTTCGGATGCGCGGATTTCGGCGTCGGGCGCCTCGCCGATCAGCACGACGCGCGCCTTCGTCTGCGTGGCCATCCAGCGCACGTTCGGGTCATCGGCATTCAGCACCGCGACGCCCGTCGGGGACAACGTGCGAACGATGTTTGCCTTCTCGTCGCGCGTCGCCTCCAGCGTTTGAAACGACTGCCAGTGGTCGTGGGCAATCGCGGTGACCACCACAACGTCAGGGCGAACGGTGGCCGCCTGAATGCGCATCTGACCCGGACCGTTGATTGCGACCTCGAGCACAGCGTGCGTCTGCCACGGGCGCACGCTGAGGAGCGCCCTGCCAACAGCGGCGTGGCTGTTCGCGTTTAGCAGCGCCGGGCGGGACACCTGTAATCCGAGGGCTGCCGACACGGTTCGCATCGTCGTCGTTTTGCCCACCGACCCGACCACGGCGACGATCCGTGGACGTCGAGCGAGTGACATCCGGTAGACCCTGGCGATGCGCGCCATGACCGGCCAGAGACGTGTGCTGTAGCGGCGCCGAAGCTCGAGGCGACCGGGGCGCGATCGGATCAACCACAGGATGTCCCTGCGTCGCGGGGTCACCACATGCGACCGTTGAAGGGGTGGCTTATGCCTTCGACGCAGACCTGGTGCCAGAGGACGATGCGCCCGATCATCCACGAGTCGCGCGTGGCGCGGTTGTCACCGGCCAGAAAGTTGTCAATGACCTGCTGCGTGCCCTCGCGGCCGAGCTCCGATCGGGCCACGATCTCGTGTTGCGGAACCTTCGACAGCCACTGGCGTAGCTCGGGTATTTTCCGCAGGTAGATCGCGTACGGGGACGTCCAGCCCTGCTTGCGCCGCTCGAGGACGCTCTTGGGCAGCCTGCCTACCATCGCCTCGCGCAGTGGCTGCTTGCCGTGCGGGCCGCTGAAGAGATCCTTCGTACGTGCCAGGCCGGCAAAATCCAGCAATCTCGGATCCGTGAACGAGAGCCGGGCCTCGATTGCCGCGCCCATCGTCAGGCGATCGCCAGTCGCCACGATCGACGGCAGGTGGGTGTGGCGCTCGTAGGCCATCGCCTGGCGAACCGGCTCCTTGTAATCACGGACGGCAGTCTGTGCGACCTGCGCCCGGTACGGCGCCCATTCATGCAGCGGCGTCCGTGTGAAGCGCATCGGGTCACCGTCGGCGTAGCTCGCGGCGATCCACTCGGGCCTGGTCAGTTTCCTGGACGAAACAGCGCGCGCCCAGCGCGACCCGAATCTGAGACGGCGCTCGAAGGGAGCGAGAAGATGGCCGGTCAGGTCGACGAGGCGTGGATACCGGTACAGCCGCAGGCGCCCGTAGCCGCCGAACAGCTCGTCCGCCGTCTCCCCGGTCAACAGGACGCGCACGTGCTGCCGCGCATATCGGCTCACCGCAAGTATCTCCGGGCTGGCCGGGAAGTTGATCGGCTCGTCCAGGTGCCAGGTGGCGTCGACGAGCAGCTGGGGTCGTTCGCCGGCGGGTACTCGGACCTCGTGGTGCTCGACGCCGGACATCTTTGCGGCCGCCGACGCGAACTCGCCCTCATCCATGGCCAGGCCGTCGTAGCGCACCGTGAATGAGGGAATTCGATGCTTGCTCAGCGCCGCCGCGACGGCAGTGACCGCGCTCGAATCGAGCCCACCGGAAAGGAGCGTTCCAACCGGGACATCGGCAATCAGCCGGTTCTCCACCGACCGTTCGAAGAGCGCGGCGAACGATTCCTTGCTTGGTGCCGGCCCAGACGTTGGGTAGCGCCACCACTCCCCTGTCTCGACGCCGCCTGCCCCGGCCCTCAGCCAATGGGCGGGCAGCAGGGTGCTGACGCCACGGTACACGGTCCGTTCGCCGGCGACGGAGCGGAAGCTCACCAGCTCGAGCCAGGTCTCCTCATTGAACGCACGCGGCAGGCCCGCCTCGAAGAGGGCCTTGGGCTCGGAGGCGAAGTAGAGCCTGCCCTCGTGGGCCGCATAGAAGAAGGGCTTCTCGCCAACACGGTCCCGAGCGGCGAAGAGCTCGCGTCTCTGCTCGTCCCAGATGGCGAAGGCGAACATCCCGTCGAGGGTATCGAGCACATTCGGTCCGTCGAGCGCGAAAAGTTGAAGGATCACCTCCGTGTCGGTGGTCGTCCGCAGCCGGACGCCGCGTGCCTCCAGCGCGTCGCGAAGCTCCAGTCGGTTGTAGATCTCGCCGTTGTGGACGATGTGGAAGCGGCCGTCCTCTGACGACATGGGCATCAGCCCGCGCGGTTCGAGGTCGACGATCGCCAGGCGGCATGCCGCCAGGCTCACGCCGGGAGCGTCATATTCGCCGTTGCCATCGGGGCCACGATGGGCGATCCGGTCGCGCATTCGGGCCGCGGACCCGCGCGCCGGATCCGTCCCGTTGAGAGTCACGATCCCCGCAATCCCGCACACAGCCCCGGCATTATCGAGCCACGCGCCCGCGTGCCTCGCTACCTGGCACAGAGGAGGCGCATGATGGCCGCGTGGCCGGTGCCAGGACGATCCTCCACGTTGACCTCGACGCGTTCTTCGCCGCCGTGGAGCAGCGCGACAACCCGGCGCTGCGCGGCAAGCCGGTGGTCGTTGGCGGTGGCGGCCCCAACGATCGCGGCGTAGTCAGCACCTGCTCTTACGAGGCGCGCGTGTTCGGCATCCGCTCGGCGATGCCGCTCCGAACGGCGGGCGCGTTGTGCCCCCACGCCATCTTCGTTCCCGTCGACGGTCGGAAGTACGCCCGTGTGAGCGTCGAGGTGATGGACATCCTCCGCCGCTTCACGCCCTTGATCGAGCCGCTGTCGATCGACGAGGCGTTCCTGGACCTCACGGGCACCGAGGGTTTGTTCGGGACGGGCGAAGAAGCCGGCCGAAGGATCAAGCAGGCCATCCGCGATGAGCTGGAGCTGACGGCGTCGGTCGGGGTGGCTGCCAATCGGCTGGTCGCGAAGATCGCCTCCGATCTCCGAAAACCAGATGGGCTGGTGG
>JBPCKH010000002.1:0-7506 GCA_051004475.1 Candidatus Limnocylindria bacterium
AACTGGCGCATCAGGCTGGCCTAGGCAAGATCATTCTTGGCCACGACGATCAGCCCGCTTGTCTCCTTGTCGAGCCGGTGCACGATCCCCGGCCGGCCGACCCCGGCGATCGAGCCCAGCGCCTCGCCCCGATCACGCGCGCGACCGATCAGCGCATTGACGAGCGTCCCGCTGCCATGTCCCGCGGACGGATGGACGACGAGTCCGGCTGGCTTGTCCACGATGAGCATCGTCTCGTCCTCGTAGGCGATGTAGAGCGGAATCGACTCCGCCACGATGGACTCGTCAGGCGGGGCGGTCAGCTCCACCGTCACCTTCTCCCCACCGATCAGCCGATCGCTCGAGCGCCGACGCATGCCATCGATCAGCGCGCGGCCGTCGCCAATCAGCCGCTGTGCGTGTGCGCGGCTGATACCGCCAACCGCCGCCACGGCGAGATCCACCCGGCCGGCCGGTGCCGGACCTTCAACGGTCCGATCCTCCGTCGACGCCGTCACCGGGCGGGCTCCGCGGAGCGCGGCTGATCCACGAAGGTCAGGTATGCGACCAATGCGCCGATGCCGAGAACCACGGCCGAATCGGCGACGTTGAAGGTGGGAAAGCGCGTGTCGCCGAAGCCGAGGCTGACGAAATCGATCACGTAGCCGAGGCGCAGCCGATCCGTGAGGTTCCCCAGCGAACCCGCCAGGATGGCGCCAAGGATGACCTGGATCCAGATCGCGCGATCTCGGAATTGCCGGTGGAAGTAGACGACCATGCCGATGGCAACCAGCGTGACCGGGACGAAAAGCCATGTCGCGCCCGGAAGAATACTGAACGCAGCGCCGTCGTTGCGGACGTGCCAGAGTCGAGCGAGGTCGCCGATGACGTCGAAGCTGTCGCCGAACGCGACGTTTTCCACCACCAGCGCTTTCGTGATCTGGTCCGCTGCATACAGGCTGATGGCCGTGCCCGCAAGGACGAGCACCGGCCTTATCGACGCCTCTCGATCCGTGCCGACCTCCACCGGCCCACTCTAGCCGACCGCCCGCCGATCAGGCGCGCGCAACCGAAAGGCGAAGGCTGGAGCCGTCGAGGTCGAGCGTCTCCCGCGCGTCCGGGTTGGACACCGCCGCATCCGATCCCAGCGTCACCTCGATCGCCAGGAGCTCGTCCGCGAGCCACGCGTGGTGCGACGAGAGACGCAGAATCGAAGCCTCGTCAGCGGCGATGGCAACTCGCACGCGATCACTGATCTCATAGCCGGCCGCCTTACGCATAGCCTGGAGCCGATGGGCGACCTCGCGCGCCATCCCTTCAGCGGCGAGCTCGTCGTCGAGGACCGTGTCGAGCGCCACCAACAGATCGCCATCCTCCGCGACCTCGTGCCCTGGCCTGGCCCGCGCCGTGAGCTGGAACTCGTCGGCCTGCAGCGTCACCCCGCCGACGGTGGCGGTACCGTCTGCGTTGAGGGTCCAGGCACCCGAGCGCACGCTCGCCATGATGGTGCCCACCGCGGCGCCGTGGCGCGGTCCGATCACCGGCAGCAACGGGTAGAGGGTGCGCTCCGCCATCTCCGACTCGTCGGGGATCAGCTCGATCTCGCGGACGTTGAGCTCCTCGCGAATCTGCTGCCGAAGGTCCTCGTCAACGTCCGCATCACTACCGAAGCCGTCCAGCCCGGCGGGCAGCTTCACGCGGGCCGACCGAAGCGGCTGACGCGTACGGACCGCGGAAGCCGATCGGGCCGCGCGGCCGAGCGCCACCGCGCGCCGCGCCAGTTCCACGGCCGTAGTCACGCCAGGATCCGCGCGGCCTGCTGTCCGCTGCGGGAAGTCGCTGAGATGGACGCTGTCGGGCGCGTCCACATCGACAGACGCCACCAGGTTGTCCCAGATTGCGTCGGCGAGGTGCGGAATGATGGGCGCCACGAGTCGGGTCAGCGTGGTGAGCACCTCGTACAACGTTGCATACGCGGCACGCTTGTCCGCATCGAGCTCACCTTTCCAGAACCGACGCCGGTTGCGACGCACATACCAGTTCGAGAGATCCTCGACGAACGCCTCGACGGCCCGAGTGGCACGCATCGCGTCGAAGGCGTCGAACGACACGCGCGTCTCCGCCACCAGCGCATCGAGGCGCGAGAGGACCCATCGGTCGAGCAACGTGCGAGCGCCTTCGACGCCATTGGTCTGCTCGGGCGTCCAGCCGTCCAGGCGGGCGTAAGTGACGAAGAAGCCATAGGTGTTCCAAAGTGGCAGGAAGAACCTGCGGACCACCTCGTGGCCGGGGCCGTAGCCGAAGCGCAGATTGACCGCGGGGTTAGCAGCGGCATACATCCAGCGCATCACGTCCGAGCCGATGCGGTCGGCGGCCTCGTCGAACGGAATCGAGTTGCCCCTGCTCTTGTGCATCTCCTCGCCGTTCTCGTCGAGGAGCAGGGCATACGCGAAGAGCGCGCGTGATGGAGCCTGGCCGGTCATCACCGTCGACTCGGTGAGGAGCGCGTAGAACCAGTTTCGAAACTGCCCCGGGAAGGATTCGCTGATCCAATCGGCCGGATACCACTCCGCCCAGTAGGCGCGGTCGGTGTTCCACTTCAGCGTCGAGAGCCCGACGATCCCGGCATCCAGCCACGGATTGCCCACGTCGGTCGTGCGCCGGGCGCGCCCACCGCAGGTCGAGCACGCGATCTCGACGGCATCGATCCACGGCCGATGCGGCGAATGCCCCTCGAACTCGTCCCAGCCGTCCACCGCCCGCTCACGCAGCTCTTCCTTGGAGCCGATGACCTCCCAGCCGTCGCAGCCGCCGCACTCCCAGATCGGCAGGGCCAACCCGTAGTAGCGCTTCTTGCTGATCATCCAGTCGCCCATGTTGCGCAGCCAGTCGAGCTCGCGCTCCTCGAGCCCGATCCCGGGCGGCAGCCAGCGCATGCTGCGTGTCGACGCACCCACCGGGTCGCGCAACTGATCCGTCGCGATGAACCACTCGTCGACCAGGCGGAAGATCAGCTGTGTCGCGCAACGCCAGCAATGGGGATACGAGTGGGCGTACGTCTCCTTCGACACCAGCAGCCCCTTGCCCTCCAGGTCGGCAACCACATCACGAGCCAGGTCCCGTGAGGGATCCTCGGCCGCGCCGGCGTAGCGGCCTGTCTGCCAGCCGAACCCGTCGCCGAAGACACCGAACTGGTCGATCGGGTCGATCACGGCCAGGTCGAAAGCCTTGCTGAGCGCGAAGTCCTCCTGACCGCAGCCCGGGGCGATGTGGACGATGCCGGTGCCCTCGGCATCGGACACCTCGCCCCACGGGATCACGCGGTGGGCGATGCCGGATGCGGCCGGCAGCTCGTCGAACGGGCCGTCATACGCAAGGCCGACGAGGTCGGAACCCGGCGCCTCGCGCAGGACCTCGAGGTCGCCCGCCACGCGCTCCTTCGATCCGGAGCTCACCCACCCGCGGCGTCCGTTCGGACCACCCACCAGCTGATAGGTGAGCTCCGGGTGGACGGCGGCGACGACGTTGCTCGACAGTGTCCAGGGCGTCGTGGTCCAGACGAGCAGGTCCTCGCCCTCGTGCCCAGGACTGGTGATCGGCAGGCGCACGGTGACCGAGAGGTGCCTGGCCTCCCGATATCCCTCGGCAGCCTCCATGTTGGAGATTCCTGTGCCGCAGCGAGGACACCACGGCATCACGTCGTGGCCGCGGTAGATCAGCCCCTTACGATGGCACTCGGCCAGAAACGCCCAGACCGTGTAGTTGTTCTCGTCGGAATTCGTGTAATAGCTGTTGCCCCAGTCCATCCAGTAGCCGAGACGCTTGCTCTGCTCGGTCTGCTGGGCCGCGTATGTGTCGACCCAGGCCTTGCAGCGCTCCACGAAGCGGCCGATGCCGTACTCCTCGATCTGGCGCTTGTTGTTAAAGCCAAGGTCACGCTCGACGTTGACCTCGATCCAGAGCCCCTGGCAGTCGAAGCCGTTCTGGTACCGCTGCCTCTCGCCGAGCATGGTGTGGTATCGCTGAAAGAGGTCCTTGTAGGTGCGGCCCCAGGCGTGGTGCACGCCCATCGGATTGTTGGCCGTGATGGGACCATCGATGAAGCTGAAGCGCCGCTCCGACGCGTCATTACGTGCCAGATAGCGAGCCATCGTGTCACGCTCGCGCCAGCGCTCGATGACATCACGCTCGAGCGCGGGGACATCCAGCTTGCCCGATACCGGTTTAAACACGTCGCTCACTGCTCCTGACAACACGAAACCCGCCCCGGAGACGCCGGAACGGGAGATCTCTCGCGGGTCGCCGATCGTGGCAGTCGCCCGCCACGGTGTCAATTCAGCCCAGCAGCGCCCGTCCCACGAAGACCGCCGTCACGAGCCCACCGGCGACCACAACGCTCACGAGGCGCGGCCACCAGACACGGGCGAGGATGGCGCCAACGGTGGTGGCCGGGCCGGCAAGCACGAGCGCGAGGGTGGTGAGTCGGCCGAGATCGGTGCCAGGCTGCGGCATGCGGTTCAGGAGAACCGCGGCTCCCCACGCGACCCCGGCCCCGACGAGCGGGAGAGCAAGCAGTGCGAGGCTGGATGTCAGTCGCAGCCGCCAGGTCGGCCGTGGCAGTCGAAATTGGCGGCCGTTGGCCCTCGCCTCCACGGGTTCGGCCTCACGGGGCGCGGGCAGTACCGCAGCCGGAGCTTCGACCGGCGCCGCCTGTTGTGCTGCGAGGACGTTCGCCGCGGCCTCTCGTTCCTCGGCCAGCCGACGCTCGGACAAAGCGCGCTCGATCCCGGTCATCAGCGCCGGATCGATCACCGCGGGCGCCGGCTGCTGCACCGGAACGACCGGTAGCACATCGCGGGTGAGCTCGTCGAGACGCTGGCGGGCGCGTGCCGCTCGCGACAGCGCGTTGAGGAGGCTCTCCTCGTCGGCGGCCGCGATGGCGAGGCGTCCCCGCTCGGTCGGCACCAGGATCGCCGTCGGTGTCCGCGCGAGCCGCACGACATCGATCTCCTCTTCGTCGCGGAGCATCGCGGCGCCGAGCTGCCAGCCGATGCCCAACCCACGAGCGCGCAGCCGGGAGGCGTTCTCGCCACGAAGGCGTACGCGTGTCACCGGCCCTGCGCTGAGCGGGTAAACGCGCTCGCCGCCAAGCCAGGCTATGCGGACCGCCGCCTCCTCGACGTCGAGCCGGATGCTGAGCAGAACGACCGCGCCGACCACGGCGGCGACCATCGCCACGGCGCCGAGCCCGGCTATCGGCAGGCCGGCGACGCCGGGGACCAAGATCACCCCGGCGGCGATTGCCGCAGCGCCGGCGAGCAGGCCAAGGATCGGCAGCACCAACAGCCGCGGAAGGAAGCGAGAGAGTCTTATGCGTGCGATCGGCGGAACGCGGTCGGACATCGATTCAGACCTTCTCGGTGACCTTGTACTCCAGGTAGCGGCCGGTCAGCAGGCGCGTCTGGGCGTCGAGCGCAGGCACCATGCTGAAGATGATCCCGACAAAGGGAAGTCCGATCCACTGCACGTAGCTGATCGTGCGCTGGAACCATCCCCACTCCATCGGCCGGTCCGGCACGATCCGATGCTCGACGACGATCAGCACGGCAAGGCCCACGATGGCCGTGGTGAGCATGGCACTGGCATAGAGCGGCAGATTCTGGCCGAGGGTCGTCTCGCCGAATGCGGGATTGATGAGCAGCGGCACGGTCGCACCGAACGTGAGCACGAAGGGCGTGATGGCCCAGTTGATGTGATCGCCAAACAGATTGATGACCCTCCAGAAACGGGATGTCCATGGGATTTCGGCATGCCTGACGGCATTGTCGACCACGTACGGAATGTCCGTGACACCCCAGGCCCAGCGGCGCGCCTGCAGGTACTGCTCGGCCATGCTGCGCCAGTAACCGCGGGCGCGGACCGCGTCGCCAAAGATGGGGATGAAGAGCGGCACGGCGCGGAAGCGGTCGCCGTATCGGAAGTAGCTCTTCCAGTAGAAGCGGCTGTCCTCCGGGATGGCGTCGGTGGCCCAGTAACCGACATCGTGCACGAGGTGCAACGTCGTCGAATACGAGCCAAAGCTCTGGAGCTTCTCCGGCAGCACGCTGCGCCACATCTGAAGCTGGGTCAGGACGGCGGCAAAGAGGCGTTGCAGCATCGGCGCCTCCCAGGTGTTGTTGTGGAAGTAAGGAATCGGTTGATAGAGCTGGGTCTCTCGATTCGGATCCGTCAGGTGCACCCAGGTCAGGTAGGCAAAGTACTGCGGGTGGACCCGGTAGTCGGCGTCGAGGTCAGTGACGATGATGAGCCGTGGATCCATGCCGCGCTCCCGAACCAGCATGCGATACAGATACCTGCCGCCCCACGCCATGGCGCTGCTCTTGCCGACCACGATGCCGGGCTCAAGCGGATCTAGGATGTGGATGAACTCGGCGAACGCGTCGCCGAATTCAGCCTGAAGGGTGCGAACATTGGCGATGCCACCCTCGTCGGTCTCGCGCGTGATGATCGCGCAGATCTTGCGCTCCGCCGGCCAGTCCGCTTCGGCCAGCGCGCGCACGGTATGTCGCAGCTTGTCGAGGGGCTCCGTGTACGTCGGAATCAGGGCCAGATGCGTCAGCTCCGCGGCCGACGGCGGAGGCGTCGGCAGCGACTCCAACGCACGCAGATCGTCGAGCTCGCGACGCAGGCGGCGACGCTCCGCCCCGCTGGGGCGAGCAAACGCGCTCACACCAAGCGCCTCGCTCGGTGCGTCGGTGCCGATCGCCTTGAGCCGAGCCTCCACGATCACGCGCCGGGCAACCGGATCGGTCAGGCCGGTGAGACGCTCCGTCCAATCGACGGCGAGCACGTCTCGAATACGGCCGAAGGCGATGATGACTGCTCCGCTGAACCAGAGCGCACGGCAGAGCCAGTAGAAGTCGAAGCTGAGCACCAAGTAGGCGACCAGCCAGGGGTAGCTGAAGCTCAACCAGAGCGGCAGGATGAGGATCGCCCACGAGATGGTGCCCGGGACCATCTCGAGCAGCCGGCCCAGCCAGCGGAGGCGATCGGGATCGTCGATGGTGGTCATCGGGGTCGAACCGGCGATGTGGCCAGTCGTGGGCGAGACCCAGCCGTCGCGGCGCGCTTCCTAATAGACCGGGGTCAGCCAGCCGCGGTAGGCGGGCAGATGTCCGCGCACCGCGTCGAAATAGGTCCGCGACAGGCTCTTCGTGATCGAGCCGGGTCGCCCTGCACCGACGCGGCGACGGTCGATCTCGATCACCGGGCTGATCTGTGCGCCGGTTCCGCACAGAAACACCTCGTCAGCGCCATACAGCTCCGTGCGGTCAATCGATCGTTCGAGCACCGGTATCCCGAGCTCATCGCGCGCGATCTCCATCATCCGTCCGCGGGTGATGCCCTCGAGGATGTTATCGGTGACCGGCGGCGTGATGAGGACTCCCCGCTTGACCATGAAGAGATTCTCCGCGCTGCCCTCGCTGACGTGGCCGTCGACGGTCAGCACGATGGCCTCGTCGAAAC
>JBPCKH010000003.1:0-9218 GCA_051004475.1 Candidatus Limnocylindria bacterium
ACCCTGTGATCTTCGCCCGATGCAAGACTCCCCCCGACGGCTTCCACGGCATGCTCCCCGCCAGGGCCTCCCTCACCGCCCGCGGCGGCGCCACCTCGCATGCCGCGGTGGTGGCCCGGTCCATGGGCCTTCCCTGCGTGGCAGGCGCCGAGACGCTCAAGATCAATTACGCCAAGCGTGAGATGCGTGCCGGCTCGAAGACGATCGCCGAGGGTGACCTGGTCAGCATCGACGGCACCACCGGCGAGATCTTCGCCGGCGAGCTTCCGACCATCGAGGCCCGCTTCGAGGACGAGCACGACCTGGCCACCCTTCTCACATGGGCCGATGAGACGCGCACCATGCAGGTCTGGGCGAACGCCGACTATCCGCGCGATGCGGAGCGTGCCCGCGCGTTCGGCGCCCAGGGTATCGGCCTGTGCCGGACGGAGCACATGTTCTTCGAGGAGGATCGCCTGCCGACGGTGCGCCGCATGATCCTCAACGCGCATGCCGCAACGGCCGCCAAGCACAAGGATGACGGGGACCG
This sequence comes from Candidatus Limnocylindria bacterium, assembly GCA_051004475.1. Classification (GTDB taxonomy): domain Bacteria; phylum Chloroflexota; class Limnocylindria; order QHBO01; family QHBO01; genus JACDBZ01. The sequence continues at coordinate 530 of JBPCKH010000003.1, forward strand.
GACCGTCGAGGAGCGCGAGGCGGTAACAACCTTCGATGCCGCGCTCGAAGAGCTGGAGAAGCTCCAGACCGATGACTTCGCCGGGCTCTTCCGTGCCATGGACGGCCTGCCGGTCGTCATCCGGTTGATTGATCCGCCGCTGCACGAGTTCCTGCCATCACACGACGAGCTCGTGGCCGATGTCACGCGTCTGCGCACGACGCTCGAGTTGACCGCAGGCGACGGCCTCCTTCAGCAGGGCCTCGTCAAGCTGTTCGGCAAGAAGGACGCGATGCGCGCGATGCGCAAGCTCAAGCTGTCGGAGCCGGAGGCGTCGGGGCCAGGCTCGAATCGGTCCGGGTTGGAGAAGGAGCTCGCTGAGAAAGAAGAGCTGTTGCATGCGGTCGAGGCGATGCGCGAGCAAAATCCGATGCTCGGCCTGCGAGGCTGCCGCCTGGGACTGATGGTGCCCGACATCATCAAGATGCAGGGTCGCGCCATCCTGGCCGGGGCTGCGCGTGTGGCGGCCGAGGGCGTGACCCCGCTGCCGGAGATCATGATTCCGCTGGTCGGCCACGTGAACGAGCTGCGCGAGACTCGCACGATCCTCGAGGCCGAGGTGGCGCGCATCGTCGAAAAGAGCGGTCAACAGGTGAACTACAAGTTCGGCACCATGATCGAGGTGCCGCGCGGGGCACTCACCGCCGACGAGATCGCCGAGCATGCCGAGTTCTTCAGCTTCGGCACCAACGACCTGACGCAGATGGGCTTCGGCTACTCGCGCGATGACGCGGAGGGCAAGTTTTTGATGCAGTACGTCGACCGCAAGCTGCTGCCGGAGAACCCGTTCCAGGTGCTTGATGCGGCGGGGATCGGCCAGTTGGTGAGGATGGGCGTCGAGAAGGGCCGATCTACCAAGAAGGACCTGAAGATCGGGATCTGCGGCGAGCACGGCGGCGACCCGCAGTCAATCGCCTTCTGTCACGAGGTTGGACTGGACTACGTTTCCTGTTCGCCGTTCCGCGTGCCAGTCGCGCGGTTGGCTGCAGCCCAGGCGGCGATTGCCACCAAGGAGACGCGCGACAAGTAGGTGCAGGCGTTCGTCAGGGCACGGGCAGTGAGGGCAGGACACAGCCTAGATCAATGATCGGATCGCAGCTCGGCGTGGGTGTCGGGTCGGCGCTGGGCGTCGGCGTCGGCGTCGGAGACGGCGTCGGCTGAGGTATTGGAAACGGGGATGGCGTGAGGGTCGGTGGCGTCGTCGGTGGAGCGGTTGGCGAGGGTCGCGCCGTGGCCGTCGCGTCAGGAGATGTCACCGAGCTCGTTGGCGCAGGAGTGCCACGCGCGGGAGCGAGGACGACGGGGTTGTCCGACGGGGCGGTGGGACCTTCGCTCGCCGTGGAGATACGCGATCCATCCGTGGCCTGCGGCCTCGATGTCGGTGATGGCGAGATGGGGGCCGATGGCGACCCGGCGGCGGGTGCCTGGGTGTCCATCGACTGAAGTGCTTCGAGCCTCCCGTCGGGTTGGCCGCCGGGGGTGGCACCACGCGACGTGGTATTTGGTTCTCTGGCCAGCCCATTCGGCGTCGCCGGGCCGAACGTGCCAACGGCGACTGCGCCCGCGACTACCACGGCCGCCAGCGCCATGACGCCGGCCCCGACTCGAACCACCCCAAGCGATCTGGGCCGATCCGAGGCCGGTGTGATGCCGCGCATCGGTGGCAGGGGTGCTGCGCCAGGGTCGATGCCGGACAGGGCATCAAGTGCCGCGGCGCTGCTCGTGCACACCACGCAGCCGGACGCATGGACGGCAACGTCGCGCGTGAGCGCGTCCTGGCCGCCTGATGCGATCCAGGCACGGAAACGATCGTGAAGGTCGTTCACGCGATCCCCCGAGCTGATTCAGCGCGGATTCGTTTGCTCAGTGGCCCGTCCACGTCGCCACCGTCGCCGGCGATCGCGGCGAAGGCATCGGCATAGCGGAGTCGTGCCCGTCGGAGCAGCCGCTCCATCGCCGCACCGTCGATGCCAACGATGGTGCCCACGTCGCGCTGATCGAGCCCTTCGATGTCACTGGCAATCAGCGCGGCACGCTCTCGAACGCGGAGCTCGCCGAGCGCTCCGATAACGCAGGCATCGGCCCCAAGCTCCTCCAGGCTCCGATCACGCGGGGAACCTGGAGGGGTGTGGCGGCGGTTCCGCATTTGACGGAGGACTCTCTGGCGCAACCATGCAGCGGCTCGCTCCGGATGCCGTAATTCGCCACTGCGTTCGCCGCCGTCTGCGAGTGCCTGGGAGGCCACGAGTGCGCCGTGTATTCGATCGCCCAGGGTGAGCAGGAGCGCGAAACCGTGGAGACGTGTGCCGTGAACATCCTGAAAGGCGGCGCGGACGACGTCTGGTGGGGGAACGCCCGACGACGGGGCGAGTGGATCTGTTGCCTGCATCGGCCCTCGTCTGCATGCCATTCTGGTGTGGTTCAGTGCGGATTCTAGCGCCCGAACGCCCAAATTATCGAAAAGTCGCGGAGTGACCAGGGGCTTGACAAGGTGCTAGAATGACTGGTAACCCCTTGACAAACTACTTGACAAGCGCGATCGGTCGCGCGAGGGTCACCACGATCAGCACATCGTCCGGCATCGTGGCCGAGATCAAATCCAAGCTCCCCGTCATCGACATCGTCGGTGACACCGTGTCGCTCAAGCGAGCGGGCACCGTGTACAAGGGCATCTGCCCCTTTCACGCCGAGAAGACACCATCCTTCATCGTGACGCCCGATCGCGAGACGTGGCATTGCTTCGGTTGTGGCGAGCACGGCGACATCTTCACATTCCTGATGCGCCGTGACGGGCTCGACTTCCGCGAGGCGCTCACGCGTCTGGCGGAGAAGGCGGGAGTCGAGCTCAGCGAGCGCACGGCGCAGGAGGATCGGCATAAGCGTCGCCTGCGCGAAGCGCTCGAGGCCGCCGTGGCATGGTATCGCGAGGTGCTGCTCCAGGCGCGACAGGCCGAACGCGCGCGTGCGTACCTCGTCGAACGCGGCCTGTCCGAGACGACGCAGGATCACTTCATGATCGGGTATGCCCCCAATAACTGGGAGGCGATGACGAAACGGCTGCGGGGCAAGGGATTCAGCGATGCCGATCTGATCGGCGCCGGTCTTGCCAGCCCATCGACGCGCGGCGGCGTCTACGATCGATTCCGCGGCCGCATCATCATCCCGATCCGCGATGCATCGGGCCGCGCGATCGGCCTCGGCGGGCGGATCATGCCCGACGCCGAAGGACCGAAGTATCTCAATTCGCCGGCGACACAGATCTTCGACAAGAGTCGGACCCTCTACGGGATCGACCTCGCCAAGACCGCCATCCGGCGCGAGAGGCTCGCCGTCATCGTCGAGGGCTATACCGACGTGATGGCTGCTCATCAGGCCGGCTTCGCCAACGTTGTCGCCAGCCTCGGGACGGCCCTGACGCATGGCCAGGTCGAGCTGGCGAATCGATACGCCGATGCGGTGGCGCTCGCGTATGACGTCGACCTCGCGGGCGAGACGGCTACCCAGCGCGGCCTGCTCGAGGAGCTTGGTCCGGTGGTCAGCAAGGTTCGCGTCATCCGTATCCCGGCCGGAAAGGATCCCGACGAGATGATCAGGACCGATCCGGACGGCTGGCGCCAGGCGGTCGCCGATGCGGCCGAGCTGCTCCCGTACTTTATGCAGCGGGCCGCGGCCGAGGTCGACATGCGGCAGGCGCAGGGCCGCAGCGGCTACACACGTCGCATGCTGGAACTTCTGCGTCGGCTGCCCGACCGGGTCGAGCAGGACTCGTACGTCCCGCAGCTTGCGCAGCTCGCGGGGATCGACGAGCGTGTCCTGCGTGACGAGCTCTCGCGCGGCGACCGTCCTGTCCCGATTCGACCGGTCTTCGACACATCGCCGACCTCGGCCGGAGAGCAGCGCCTCACCCCGCTGGAACGGCAGGCGTTGACCTTGATGTTGCTGAGCCCGACTCTCGCCGCCGAGCTGGATCCGGCAGAACGTCTGCCGTTTCGCGATGAGTCGGCCCAGGCCCTCGGCAACGCGTGGCAGGCGGCCCTCGGCAAGGAAGGTAACCCTGACCTCGAGCGATTCGTGGCCGGCCTCGATCCAGCCACGGCCGACCTGGCTCGCGGCATGCTGGCAACGGCCAGGGCCCGTGGAGCCCGACCCGATACGACGAGCGACCGTGAGGACCTGCGCGTGTGCCTGGTGCGACTTCGCATCGCACGCGTGAACGAGCAGCTGGGGGACCTGGAGGCCCTGATCAGGGCGGCCTCGGATGGCGACGGCTCCGACGATATTCATGACCTGGAACGAACAGTCCACCAGCTGCACCACGAGCGAGGGCAGCTCGAACAAGCGATGAATGCGCCGGCCCTGGTGGCCGGCGAGAGGAGGAACTGAGTGGCGACGACCACGAAGCCAACGACACCGCCCACGACAAAGGCACCTGCGACGAAGGCTGGCATACCGGAGCTTGCCGCCAAGCCGGTCGCCAGGGGCAAGGCGCCGGTGAAGCCCGCCGCCGGGGCGAAGGTGCCTGCGAAGGCGTCCACCAAGCCAAAGGTCGGTTCGACTCGTGGCGCGAAGGGTGCGCCGAATGACGGTGGCGCGGGTGACGACGGCGCACATAGCGCCGCACTCGCGAGTCTGCTGACGCGTGGCCGCGAAGAAGGCTTCATCACGCACGACCAGATCCTCGAGGCAATCCCGGAGCCCGAGGCGCAGATGGGCGCCATCGAGGAGCTGTACGCGGCTGCCGCGGAGGCTGGCGTCGAGGTGCTCGATGCCGAGAACCAGCCGACTCTCATCGCCGAGTCCGATGAGGCGGAGGTCGCCGCGCCCACGACCCGCAGGGCCGCAGCCAAGCCGAAGTCCACCGACGAGGACCTCGAGGCGCTCGCGGCCGACCTCATCGGCATCGACGACCCCGTGCGCATGTATCTGAAGGAGATCGGCAAGGTCGCGCTCCTCACCGCCGAGGAGGAGGTCGTGCTGGCCAAGGCGATCGAGCTCGGCGAGCTGGCGGTCGAGGATCCGGCGCGCGCCCTCGTCAACCTCTACACGTGGGTCACGCTGGATTCGGAGCCGAAGGCGCGCACCATGGCGGCGATGCGGGCGTTCGATCTGCCGAAAGAGTCGCCGCACGTCACGCGCGACGCGATCGATTGGTGGGTCGGGCGGAAGCGCAAGACCATCGAGGTGCCATCGGTCAAGCTGTCGAAGGCCCGCAAGGCTCCCGCCCTCGACGATGAGGCACGCACGCGCCTGATGGAGGCCGAGTCGATCCTCAAGGTGCTGGCCTCCGATCCGGCGCAGGGCCTCAAGGACGCGGTGCTGTTCGGATCCACGTATCGATTCAAGCAATTGAGCCATGCTGGTGCCGCCGAGCTCATCGAGTTCGAGGTCTGGGCGCGCGAGACGGCGCAGCTGATCGTGGGCGAGTACATCACGTCCGGTCATGACCCCGAGTACCTGCTCAGCCTCGGCTACGATCCGACCATCCCGGTGGACGTGCCGCTCGAGAAGCGGACCGGCCGCCTGGTCGAGCAGAGCACCGATGCGCGCAAGCGCCTGACGGAGGCCAACCTGCGCCTCGTGGTCAGCATCGCCAAAAAGTACATCGGCCGCGGCATGAGCTTCCTGGACCTGATCCAGGAGGGGAACATCGGCCTCATCCGGGCGGTCGAGAAGTTCGACTACGAGAAGGGCTTTAAGTTCAGCACGTACGCCACGTGGTGGATTCGGCAGGCGATCACGCGCGCCATTGCCGACCAGGCGCGCACGATCCGCATCCCGGTGCACATGGTCGAGACCATCAACCGGCTCATTCGCGTCAGCCGCACCCTGCTCCAGGAGCTGGGACGCGAGCCGAATGTGGAGGAGATCGCACGGCGCATGAGCCGCGACGAGATCATCCGCGAGCTGCGCGACAAGCTCCAGCGCGAGCCCACCGAGGGCGAGGTGGATGTTCGCGTCGCCGAGGGGCCGCAGACCGTGAGCCCCGAGAAGGTACGCGAGATCATGAAGGTCAGCCAGGAGCCGGTCAGCCTCGAGACGCCGATCGGCGAGGAGGAGGACTCACACCTCGGCGACTTCATCCCGGACCTGGCCTCGGTGGCTCCGGCGGACGCGGCATCGCATCAGCTGCTGAAGGAGCAGGTGGAGGGCGTGCTCGACTCGCTCACGCCACGCGAGCGTCGCGTGCTCCAGTTGCGCTTCGGGCTGGAGGATGGCCGGTCGCGGACCCTCGAGGAGGTCGGTCGCGACTTCAACGTGACGCGTGAGCGGATTCGGCAGATCGAGGCGAAGGCGCTGCGCAAGCTCCGGCACCCCAGCCGCAGCCGCAAGCTCAAGGACTACCTGGAGTAGCCGCTCTGGACGCGCCGGACGCAATTCCGTCGTGGCTGTCAGATGATCCGTAGGACGAGTGCGTGGCGGGCCGCGATCCTTGTCATCGGCGCAATGCGGGCGTGGCCGGCAGATGATCCGAGGGACGAGTGCGTGACGAGCCGCGATGCCCTGCAACCGCTGGATGGTGGCTCCCCGAACGGATCGAGGCGTTTGGCGGCTCTGCGCCGTCAGAACGCCAGGTTCGATGCCGACCGCGTATGTCTGACCGTGTGAAGGCGTTTCGGGGAGTCAATGAGTCAGCAGGCGGGTGGATTGACAGCCCGCGATCGCGCCAGCAAGGCGGTGGACCGTGACCATTCGGTCCTTTGACCATCGTCAGCGACGGGCGGTATCATCGCGGACGTTCCACGGGAGCCGATTCTCCGGTCCCGTCATGCGTTCCGGCGTAGCTCAGTGGTAGAGCGGGCGGCTGTTAACCGCTTGGTCGTAGGTTCGAATCCTACCGCCGGAGCCACTTTCCCCGAGTGGATCGACCACTTCGGCCTCCTCTGGCCGACTCCAGACGACCCCGTTTGCGAGTCCCGTGACTGATTCCGTGACTGATTCCGTGACCGAGCGCCCCAGCCCGGTCAACGCTACCTCCAGCAAGTCAGCCGCTTCCCGTTGCTGACTCGCCGTGACGTGCGCGTACCGCTCCATCGTCACCTTGCTGCCGGGCGCGTGGCGCAGCAGCTCCTGTGCGACCCGAGGGTGCGCACCGGCATCCACGAGGAGGCTCACCGCCCCGTGCCTCATGTCGTGGAGGCGCATCGTCGGCAGGGCCGCTCGCATTAGCAGGGACTGGAAGTGTTTCGTAAACCACGAGCCGCTGATCGCCAATCCGTGCCCCGTGACGAACACCAGCGAGTCGCCGAACGGCACCAAGGGCCGCTTGGCTTCCTGCAGTTCGAGATGCGCGCGCAGCCGCAGAGCAACGAAGGGCGGTAGAGGGATCGTGGCCGCCGAGGCAGCGGTTTTCGTCTCCACTCGCACCGCCTTCCGGCCCGAGCCTGAGATCTGATAGCGGATGGTCACTGTCATGTGCTCGAGGTCGAGGTTGGACCGGGCGAGGCCCAGGATCTCCGACGAGCGCAGACCCACGAAAGCGAGCGCGTAGGCGGCCTCGAGCCGGTCGCCAGCGATCGCCGCAAGGATGGCCCGAGCACGCTCCGGCGTGAGGGCATCGATGTTCGAGCGAGAGATTCGGCGCAGGGGCACGAGCTTCGCCACGTTTCGCCGGACGTGGCCTCGAATCTCCGCCTGGCCGAGCGCCCGCCGGAGCATGACCTGCGCATTGCGGACCGTCTTGGCGGATGCGGGCTGCTGGGTCTTGGCGCCGACTCGGTGCGTCACCATTTGATTGCAGCACGCCTCGATGTCCTCGGCTGTCAGCCGGCTGAGCGGGATGGCGGCGATGGGCTCAAGGTGGAGCAGCACGTCCTCATAGCCGCGAAGCGTATTCCCGCTGATCGTGGGCCGGGCGCTCTCATCGAGCCACCGTCGGCGGTATTCGCCAAGGCTCAGCCTCGGGAGGTCCAATCCTGCTCGGCTGTCTGCCTTCAGCTCTTCGAGCTTTCGGCGTGCTTCGGCCTTCGTCCTGGCCGAGCGGGTCTGGTATGACCGACGGCCCCGAGGGCCGCTCGACAACTGCGCGAGCCATGCGCCGTCGCTGCTGCGCTGAAACACGCTTCCTTCGCCTGACATCCGCCGTCTCCTCATGGGTTGATGATAGCCACGCCTCTAGTGCCGCCATCGGTACGATCCAGACCGACCCGAGCTTCCGACCGGCCAGCTCACCGCGCACCAGAGCGCGTCGAACCGTCTCCTCGTTGACGCCAAGCGTCGCGGCGACCTCAGAGACGCGCAGAGCCCTCCGGCCATCACCCATTGCATGAACCTCGGTTGGCCACCGGCACAGCTGGAGCATGGCTAGACAGTGAGGTGGTTGCGGCGTGCGGGGGCTCTGTCGGCACGCCTGACCTCAGCCGGGCCGTATGCCCACGGTGGCGGTCGAGAAGCTGGGGCGGAATCCGGACCCTGTTTCCGAGGCGTACGGCGGGGAGTACGCCAGCGAGAGCCAGGCTGTAGCAGTGCGAGCGGCTGATATCGAGGAGCCGCGCTGCCGCAGGGATGCGAAGCATGGGCGGTAGGAGTTGTTCGGTCACGGCGGGCGCTCCAGAAGATCGCGCGCTGGTCGCTCGCGCGTGACGGGGGGTTCCATAGACCCCCCCTGTCCGTCCCGCCGTACGTGTCTAGCGTTGCGGGACAGGGATAGGAC
>JBPCKH010000004.1:0-14980 GCA_051004475.1 Candidatus Limnocylindria bacterium
GGCCCGAGCCACACCATGTATGCGCAATCATCCTCGTTCCAACCCATCTGGATGAGGGCATCAGGCACTTCGCCTGTGGCATTCACGAAACCCGGCTGTCCACGAACGACGACTGGCTCGGCCGGCGGCATCTCGAACGGACCCTGATTCATCTCGACGCGCTGCGTGACGGTGTCGGCACCGCTGCCCCAGCTCACGTGCTGGCCGGGACTCTGAATGTTGTCGCGAGCCGCCGAGCCCGACGAGGCAGCCTTACGGCAGGTCCGCGGCTACCTGGAGTTTCGGCGCGCTTTAGCGCGATCCGGATGTGCCCGAGGAGCTGCGCGCGGAGGCGGCACGCGAGATCTTCGAGCGGCTGGACCTGTGGGGACCGAAGGTGGTGGCGGTCTACCCGCGCAGAGCATGCATGGCTGCTCGGCATGGCGGCGAGGAGGAGCGAGGATTTGGTACTGGTCGGGGCGAGAGGACTCGAACCTCCGACCTCGTCGTCCCGAACGACGCGCGCTACCTACTGCGCCACGCCCCGACCGAAGGACGGCCATCGTAGCAGGCGAGCGGCGGAGGGTCCAACGGACCCGGGCCTGCGATGGACGCGAAGCGTCCCGAAGGAACCGCGGCGATCGTTGAGGTGATCTCGGACCGACCAGCTGCCCCTTCGGGACACACGAAGCATGTCCGTCTCGAGCCTCGACCTCAACCCCATTTTTCCACGACTTTGAGACCGATGCGGCGAGTTATCCACATCTCGTCCCGAGCGGTATGGCATCCGAGCGCTCGGAAACGGTCCTAGCTTGCGAGCATGAAAGAGCGGGCTCCCCGCCTCGCGTGAAGCCCGCTCGATTGTCATCCGATCAACCGTCCTTGGTCGATCGGGCGCTTACTCGATCGCGCGATTGAGGAAGGCTGCCATCTGGCCACGACTGACCAAAGTGGTCGGACAATAGCGATCAGGTCCGCAACCGCCGGTGATGCCAGAGGCGGCAAGGGAGTTGATCTGATTTTCGTGCAGGTTGCCTTCGTCATCGTCAAAGCGATCGACGGCACTGAACGGCACGTTGAACGCTCGCACCAAGAAGCTGGCCATCTGGTCGCGCTTGACCGGGTCCTTGGGGCAATACTCCCGCACGTCGCAGCCAAACGTGATGCCGGCTGCGGCGAGACGGTTGATGGCGCCTTCATGGATGTTGCCATCGTCGTCATCGTAGAAGTCGAACGGGGTCGGATCGAGGCCCAGGGCGCGATCCAGGAAGCTTGCCATCTGGTCGCGTAGCACGCTGTCATCCGGACAGAAGCGGGTCTCGGTGCAGCCGCGCGTAATGCCCGCGTTAAACAGCCAGACAATATCGTTCTCGAACTCATGACCGTCGATGTCGGTGAACGGATTATCAGTCGGGGTTGGGGTTGCCGTCGGGGTCGCCGTCGGAGTCGCCGTCGGGGTTGCCGTCGGGGTCGCCGTCGGAGTCGCCGTCGGGGTCGCCGTCGGGGTTGCCGTCGGGGTTGCCGTCGGGGTGGGAGTCGTGTCCGCCGCAACGCAGACGCGGATGGTGGTTGTCGCGTCGACGCCCGTCGGCGACATCAACAGATCGTCGTGACCGACGCCACCTGCCGTTCTGGCCGAGTAGTCATAGACGTTGGAGTTGGCGCCGTCGTAGACGATCACCTCGCGAGCCACGGCATCGGTGCCCACACCGGGAGTCGTCGTGAACACGTCGAAGTAGATCGCCGTGGGATCGGCCATTTCCGTTCCCTCGAGGGTCACGTCCTGGCTCACGCCATCGACAACGATCGTCTTTTCGCTACCAACGAAGATCTCCGCGCCGCTGAACTCGACCTGCTGCGTATCAGCCGGGCAAACCGAGAGCCCGACCTCAGTGGTGGGAACAACATCAGGTCCGAGAAAGAGATGTCGGCCGAGGACGGTGCCTGCCATCGCGGCAAGCAGAATGAACGACGAGATGACGCCGAGGCCGAGACGCAGCTGGTCTCGTCGGCTGGTCAGAGTGATGGACATGGATCTGAAATACCCTCCTGCGGAATGGTCTGGTGGTGGCACCGAGATACCGGATTCGCTAGCCGGACAACAATGGGATCTGATGTGGGCACCACACTCTTAGAATCGCTCATCTGCGCAAGCATGCGGCCGCTTGATCGCTTGATTGCATTCACGAGCCGTGGACTCGATTCGGCATCTGCAACGTGCGCGCTTCCACGATGCCCGGTGCGGCGCGCACCCGGTCCAGCAGCGCCTCGTCAATGGGATCGTCGACTGAGATGAACATCATGGCCTCCCCGTGAACGGAGAGGCGCGAAAGCTCGAGCGAGCTGATGTTGATACCGGCCTCCGCCAGCATGGTGCCGACGAGGCCCACCACGCCGGGCCGGTCCTGGTGACGCGTCACGAGAATCGTCCCTGCGAGCTCAGCGTCGATCTCGAAGCCGTTCATGCTCACAAGATGCGGCCGGCCGTGCGCCGTTGAACCAGCAAGTCTCACCGCTGGGTCACCGTCGGCCGGACCGACCGCGACCTCCACCAAGGATGCCCACGGCTCCGACGCATCGGTCCGGGTTTCGTTTACCGTCAAACCACGTTCACGCGCGACGAGATCGGCATTGACGGCGTTGACGCGCTGATCCGTCACTGCTTCGAGGATGCCCGCCACGGCCGCAGTCCGAATCGGCGCGCATTCTCCGGCCGCAATCTCGCCGGCGTAGGTCAACGACAGCGCATCGAAGGCCGATGGCGCCACCTGCCGGGCCAGAATGGCAAGGCGTCGGCCGAGCTCGACATAGGGGCGAAGCTTCGGTGCTGTTTCGGGTGCAACGGAGGGCGCATTGACCGCGTAAGGCGGCGTGACGCCGGCCAGCGCCATGAGCACCTGCTCCGCCATCTCAATACCGACCCGGTCCTGGGCCTCGGTGGTCGAGGCGCCCAGATGCGGCGTGAGCACGAGATTCGGTGCGGTACGCAAGGGATTATCGGGCGCCATCGGCTCGGTCGAATACACGTCAACGGCGGCACCGGCGAGCTGGCCGGAGGCCAGCGCATCGGCCAATGCGGACTCGTCCACGATGCCGCCACGGGCCACGTTAAGCACGAAGGCGCCCGGCTTCGTCGCCTCGAGCTGCGCCCTTGCGAGCAGGCCACGGGTCTGGGCGGTCAGCGGCGTATGCACGGTGATGATGTCGGACCGATGCAGCAGCTCGGCGAAGCCCACGAGCCTGGACCCCGCCTCGGCAGCCTGCTCCTCGGTCAGGTACGGATCAGTGGCGCTGACGCGCATCTCGAAGCCTGCGGCACGTCTGGCCACCGCCTTGCCGATCTTGCCAAGCCCGATGATGCCAAGGACCTTGCCCCTGAGCTCTCGGCCGGTGTACCGACCGCGCTCCCACTCTCCCTTTCTGACCGATGCGCTGGCGTCGGGAATGTGCCGAAGCAGCGCGAGCATGAGCGCCATGGTGTGCTCCGCGGCCGCGATCGTGTTGCCGGTGGGTGCATTGACGACCATCACGCCGGCGCGCGTCGCGGCCTCGACGTCGATCCGATCAGTGCCGACGCTCGCAACGCCGACGATGCTGATGCGAGGTGCTGCCGCGGCGAGCAGCTCGGCGTCGACGCGGGTCTGGGAACGGACGACCACGGCATCCCAACCGCCGCCGTCGGCCAGCAGCCGAAGCAGCTCGTCGCGGGTCAGGCCCAGGCGGACCTCGGTCTCATGCGCGGCGGATAAAACGTCGAGCCCGGGCTGGGCCAGGGGCTCAACGACGAGGATGCGGGCCATGGTTGGCCCGAGTCTAGCGAGTCCCGCCGGCTGCCGAATTGTCGATCCCCTAGGGCGCCGGCACAACAATTGTGAAGTTCGCGTCCGTGGCCACTCCGGCAGTGATGCGGGCCTAAACCGTGACCGCGTCGTGCGTCTCGTTAAAAAGGGGTGCCGGAACCCCCGACCCGCGTGGCCCTTCGGCAGGACTGGGGATGCGTCCGGCAGAGCGTCGTCGATCTAGGCGCCCGGGCTGGAGACCGCGCCGGTGTCCACCGTGGGATCACGGAAGATCCGCTCGCCGAGCTCGAGAATTTCATCAATCCTGGGGATCAGGATGTAGCCGGCGGCGCTGTTCGGCTCAACGATCACGAACTCGGGCGGGGTCAGGACGACCCGCTCGAGGTCGCCGAGTTTGACATCCTGGGTCTCGGCAGCGAGGTCCGGCAGGCGACTCGACGGGATGTCGGTGGCGACATTGTCGCGAACGGCGTCCAGCAACCCGGGCAGCGTCACCAGCAGGTTGTCGGCGGTCAGCTTGGTGGCGATGGCCGTGAGCAGGACCTGCTGCCGCTCGGCGCGGGTGAAATCGCTCTCTCCTGCGCCCATCCGCGATCGTGCGTAGGCCAACGCGGTGGAGCCGTCGAGCCGCTGACGACCTGCGTCGAGGTAGAAGCCGCGCTGGCCGCGCTGCGCATCGGCGAAGGTGGGATCGTCGATGGTCCGCTCAACGGTGACCTCGACGCCTCCGATCGTGTCGATCACCTGGCGCAACCCCTCGATGTCGATGGCGGCGAAGTAGTGGATCCGCGTCCCGAGCAGCTCACCGATGGCCGCCTTGAGCGTGGCCGGACCACCTGCCGGGTAGGTTTCGAGATCCGCGCTCGCGGTGGCCATCAATGAATTGAGCTTGGCGTTGTACACCCGTCCGTCACCGAGCGGGACCCCGTACAGATCGCGCGGGATGGACACCATGGCGCCCTCGCCGGACTCCGGGTCGAGCGTGGCCACCAGCATCGTATCGGTGAGATGGTGCGAACGTCCCGGCGCGAAGTCGACGCCAACGAGCAGAACACTGACCCGCTCGCCGCGCTCGACCTCAGGCTGGATCGATGGTGGTGCGACGTCGATCTGGCGACCTTCCTGCTCTCCGCCCAGACCACCGCCGCCCTCGAGCGCGACGCTGCCGAGCGTGTCGATCGCCTTCGACGCGTAGTAGGCCGGGAGGGCGTGCATCGCGATCGTGACGACGACGAGCCCCGCCGTGAGCCAGGTCGGCCAGCCCCGGAAATTCAGGCGCGAACGCTCACCATGCGCCTGGACGATCGAGACCAACCGCCAGCCGAGCAACGCGACATCGAGCACGATGAACGCAATGAGAATGCGGGCGTCGAGGAGCCGGCTGATGGTGCTCGAGCTGCCCTGGGCCACGATGAGCACGGCGGGAACCACGATCATCAGCACCGGGATCGCGAGCAGCGAGGCGAGCGCCCACTGGCCGTTATAGGCCTGACCGACACCAGGAAATACGAAGGACAGGAGTGCCGCCACGGCGGATCGCGGATCGGACGGGCGGGCGGAACGAGAGCGAATCAGACGTCTCCGGGAGAAGAAATGGCTCGGGCGGCGAGTATAGCCAGACGCCGATCAGCGCCGGTTTGTTGCGGTGGTTCCGGCATACTGGCACCCATGGAGCAGCCCCTGGGCCGGCGGCCGATCGAGGTCGTGGTCGAGATCCCGTCGGGCAGCCGCAACAAGTACGAGTACGACCACCAGCGACATCGGTTCGTGCTCGACCGCGTGCTGTACTCGAGCGTCCATTACCCGTGCGACTACGGCTTCATCGAGCACAGCATGGCCGATGACGGCGATCCGCTCGATGTTCTCGTCGTGATCGCAGAGCCGACCTTTCCCGGCTGTGTGGTTCGTGCCCGCCCGGTCGGCGTGCTCGACATGGCCGACGAGAAGGGCCACGACTTCAAGATTCTCGCGGTCGCCCACGACGATCCGCGTTGGGAAGGAACAGCGGCGCTCGAGGACCTCTCGCCGCATCGGCTGCTGGAGATCGAAACCTTCTTCCGAACGTACAAGACGCTCGAGAACCGGCCCACCGAGGTGAACGGCTGGCTCGGAGCGGAGGACGCATGGCGAATCATCGATGCGGCCATGGCGGCCGGGCAGAGTGAGTCAGTGGTCGCCCCGGGTACCTGGCGCTGACGTGCGCCGCGGTGCTCGCGGCGCGACCTAATCGAATGCGCGGTGGAGGAAGGCTGCCATCTGGCCACGCGTGACCGGGGAGCGTGGACAGAATCGGTCCGTGGCGCAGCCACCCGTGATCTGGGCTTCCGCAATCCGGTTGATGTTCGATTCGTGCTGTGATATCCCATCGTCGGTGAACCGGTCGGTCGTCGCGGGTGGAAGGTCGAGCGCACGCGCAAGCAAGCTCGCCATCTGCTCGCGGGTCACCGCCTGGCTCGGACAGAAACGCGTCGCGGTGCAGCCGGCGGTGATCCCGGCCTCGGCAACCCGGTTGATGTCCGCCTGATGGTTGGACGACGAGTCGTCGGCGAAATAGTCGCGCGTCGCCGGCGGCAGGTCCATGACGCGTGCCAGGAAGCTGGCCATCTGCTCACGCGTCACCGCATTGGATGTGCAGAAGAGATTTGGCGCGCAGCCGACCGTGATCCCTGCGTCGTAGGCCCAGGCGATATCGTTGGCGAAGATCGAATCGTCGATGTCATTGACACACGTTCGACCGCTGGCCTCGACCGCCACGCCGGTGCCGGAGGCGCCGAAGCCCACGCGCGCCCACGCGCACTGATTGGTCTCATTGGACTCGACAAAGAAGCCGTATGGATCAACGTTGGCTCGTACGGTGTACGTCCCGGCAGGCACGTTCGTGATGTCGACCCACTGCCAGGCAAGGTAGTACTCGTATTCATCACCCCAGCCCACGCTGATTCCCATCCGATTGCTGAGCTGGTTGGGATCCGTCCCGCACGTCGAGCCGCGGTAGTACGAGCCGTGATAGCCCGGCAGCGAGGTAGCCCACGGATCGGAGTCAAGGAAGCAGAAGCCGACCTTGGCGCCGCGGAAGGTGCCGCGTTCGCCCCACATGTCGTAGCGCATCATCTCGTTGACGTGCCAGTGGTTGTGGCCGTCTCCGGCATGGGATGCAACCGCATCGGTCGCAATTGACCGCGCCACCGGGCTGTTGCGTGCCGTGGTCTGGTAGAGCACCTGCGACATCCGCATCGGCTGCGAGGTGCTCGATCGACTGCCACGCACCTCGAAGTGCCCAGCGCCCACGTTCACCATCATCGCCGTGAACCGCAGCAGGCGACGGCCGTTCACGGTCTCGATACGGAAGTCCCCGAGCGGGGCCATCGCGAGGTCCGGCAGCGCCTCACTCGAGGAGCCGACGGGCTGAGGCTTCGCGACACCGACGACGGACACGGCCGCGAGGACGAGCGACGCGCACAACAACAGGCTGCGTCCACGCTGTCGCCCCATCGGACGCCGATGGGACCCTGGTCCGCAGCGGATCATCATCGAAAGGCACGCTCCAGGAAGGCAGCCATCTGGCCGCGGGTGACCGTTGCCGTCGGACAGTACCGGCGGGTGTCACAGCCGCCGGTGATGCCCGAGCGGGCCAGCGCGTTGATCTGGTTGTGGTGCTGGCTCGAACCATCGTCGTCGAAGTAGTTGGTGCTCGTGCCCGGCAGCGCCAGGGCACGCACCAGGAAGCTGGCCATCTGCTCACGGGTGACGTTGTCACTCGGGCAGAAGCGGTTGGTATCGCACCCTCCGGTGATCCCCGCCCGCGCGACCCGATTGATGTCACCCTCGTGCGGGGAGGCGTTGTCGTCGCTGAAATAGTCGCGGGTGGCGGCCGGCAGGTTCATGGCACGGGCCAGGAAGCTGGCCATCTGCTCACGCGTCACCGGAGCGGCGGGACAGTACCTGCTGCCGCCGCATCCGCCGGTGATCCCTTCGTCCGCGATCCATACGATCTCATCGAGGAATCCGGAGTTGGCGATGTCGGTGAATGGCGGCGCCACGACCCGGTAGAGCCGGCCGGCGTGATCGGTCATGTAGAGCTCGCCGACCTCGGACTCACCGAACGATGTGATGAGCGCACCAGTGTCCCGCTGAAGGACAAGTGATGGGCTGCCCGCCCCGGCAGAGATCGTCCAGATCCGGCCCGAACAGTAATCCCCGAGCACATACTGGCCGATGAGGTCGGGCTGGCTCGTCCCGCGGTACACGTGGCCGCCGGTCACCGAGCAGTCGCCGTTCCCATGCCCGTACTCCACGACGGGGTCCGTGAACGGGCCTGCTGATCCGCAGCTCGTGTACGCCAGCCTCCCTTCGCGGCAACGCCATCCGTAGTTGATCCCGGGCGTGGTCGTGGACGCACGGTTAATTTCCTCCCGGGCTCCCTGGCCGACATCGGCGATCCAGAGCCGATCGGCGACTCGATCGAAGCTGAAGCGCCACGGATTGCGGAGACCCAGCGCCCAGATCTCGTCGCGGCCGTCGACGCCCACGTACGGATTGCCGGCCGGGATCCGGTACTGGAGGCCGCTCTGCGTCCCGTTCACGTCGATGCGCAGGAGCTTGCCCAGGAGGCTGTTCCGGTTCTGCGCATTGTTCTGCGGATCGCCGGCACTCCCCCCGTCACCGAGACCGATGTAGAGGTATCCATCCTCGCCGAAAGCGAGCTGGCCGCCATTGTGATTGGCGAACGGCTGAGCAACGGTCAGGAGCACCCGGCGCGTGACAAGCGATGCGGAGGTGCGAGCGGCGTTGGCAGTGAGTTCGGCGATGACCGTGTGGCCACCACCGTTCGTGTAGTTGATGTAGAGCTTGCCATTCGCCTCGAATGACGGATGGAAGGCGAGCCCAAGCAGCCCCCGCTCACCACCGGTGGAGATACCGCCCGACACGCCACTCAGGTTGAGGAACGTTCCGGATTGGAGCCGATGATTGCTGACGATCTTCACGGTGCCACCCTGCTGCACCACGAAGAGGCGGTTCGTGCCATCGCTGGCGTTCGTGACGCCGACGGGGGAAGAGAGACCGGCCGTGACGAGCTGCAGGTCGACCTGGCCGGCGCGGAGGATCGCCGGTGCCGTCGGCTCAACGAACGTGCCTGCAGCGGCCGGGCGCGCGACGGCCGGCATGGCTGCGGCATGCAACAGCAGAACCGCGGTGCCTATCGCAACCGATAATCGTCGCATCAGCCGAGCCCCCTGATCTGTATGTGGTTTGGCGCATTGTGGCCCGAGTAGTCGGATCGCGCAGGCAAAGCGAGCACATCGCCCGCCGGCGATCACGCTGAGCGCCGCAATGGCTCAACCCCGAGCGTCGTCCACACGCGGTCCATCTCAGACTGCCAGCGCGCGAGGCTGAAGCGCTCGACGGTTTGCGCGATGGCGTACGGATCGTATTCCGGAACCTGCTCGAGGGCCGCCGCAAAGTTGCCATCACCAACGAGGGTCCCGTTCACACCATCCACGATGATGTCGCGTAGCCCGCCGACATCGCTTGCCACGACCCAGCGGCCACTGGCGATGGCCTCGACGGCCACGAGCCCGAACGGCTCGGCGGTCGACGGCATGAGGACCACGTCGTGCTCCGCGATCAGCCGTGGAACCTCGGTCGGGTCGACGTCTCTGAGCCCGGGGCCAACGAGCGTGTCGGCAAGCCCAGCGGCGACCTCGTGGCCCTTGCGAGGGGTGCGGCCGCCGAGATAGAGGATTCGGCGGGCGGTCGGGCGCGGTGTGGGAGCGAACTGCTCGAGGCGGACCCCCGGCGGGACCACGATGGCCGTTCGACCAAGGTCGCGCAGATGATGAGCTGTGTCGCCGGAGTTGGTCACGATCGCCTCGGCGTGCATCGCCACGAACCTCGAGAGATAGCGCCACGGCACGGGCAGCTTGCGCCAGTCGCGCACATCACCACCATGCGAGTACACCACCAGTGGCACGCCGCGGATCCGCGCGATGAGGAGGCCGACGAATCCGGTCGGGATGAGCATGTGCGCCTCGACGCCGCGAAGCGGGCCGCGCACCCGGAGGCCGTCGACAAGCAGGACGAAGTAGATCATCGCGCGTGGCACGCCGAGCCAACGCGGACGCACGACACGAACATTATCGAGCCGAGAGACGCGCGCCATGACGAAGCTGCCGACGCTCGGGCGTTCGGGAGTCGGCCAGATCCGGGTCAGGACGAGCAACGGCTTGGTTGGCACCGTGGCTCCTGAATCGGCGCCCGCCTCGAGTGGCGGCGGGGACCTCGCGTATCCCTCCACCAGAAGCCGCGCCGCACGGCTCCAGCGGTACTGGTCCTGGAGGCCGCGCAGCTCAGCGCGGACAGCGTCATTCGCGACGGGATCGCGAAGAGCTTCCAACGCGGCCTCGAGCGAATCGAAATCATGAAACGTGCGTCCGATGCGGTGCTCAGCCGCCACCACCCCAATCTCTCCCTGCGCGCGGTACACGAGGGGAATCGCATACGCCACAGCCTGGTACAGGTTGTTGGGGGCAGCGTGAGGCGCGTACGGATGGTCGGGCTTGAGTGCGTAGTAGAGAACATCGGACGCGGCCAACAGGTCGGCCGGCTGCGGGACCCAGCCCAGCATCCGCACATTCGGTGCACCGGCCGCTGCGCGCGACAGCTCGTCTTCGGCATCACCGCGACCGGCGATCAATACCAGGTCCTTCGGATTGCGAAGAGCGTGATCGATGAGCGGCTGAAGATCTCGCGAGCCGATGATGCCGCCGGCATACAGCACCACGAATCGATCCGGCTCAATCCCCAGGCGCTGCCGCGCGGCAGACCGGCTCGGGACAGATGCCGGAGGGTCGATCCAGTTCGGCACCGAGATGGACGAGACGCGTAGCCGTTCGAAGTAGCGCTTGCGATCCTCCCCGGGAGTGATCACCAGGTCGGCAAAATGTGGGAGGAACCGCTCGATGATCCCGATGACGGATACCAGCCAATCGGGATAGCGGTGGGCGCCCATGAGCGAGTGAATCTCAAAGGCGTCGTACACGATTCGTGGTCGCCCGCCGACGAACGGCGCAAGACCGATGGCCACGGCCAGCATCGGCAGATTCACGGCATGCAGGACGTCAGGACGTCGACCACGGATTACCGGCACCAGCCGGATCGCCACCACAAGCAGGAAGAACGCCTGCGTCCAACCTCGCGATGCACGGCTGCGGAGATGGATGCGTCTGATCGGAATACCGGCGTCATCCTCGTCGAGCGGACGGCGGCCACTGCGGTCCCATGCGACGACTCGAACGTCATGGCCGGCCTCGATCAGGGCATGTGCCGTCCTGCGCACACGTGGGTCTGGGTCGTATGACTTGGCGAGCAGGATGTCGACACGGAGAGGAGCCACGTCGCTTCTCACCGTCATTTGGCCTTCAACGCGGTCGCGAGGCGGTCCCCCACCCAGGCTCGCTGCTTTCGCAGGTCCCGGAGACGCGCCTCGACCTGCTCTCGTCGCTCCGAGCTGCTTGCATCCCGGACTCGGCTGATAAGCCGTTCAGCCGTGACATCGACCTGGTCCACCACCAGGTCTCCGATCCCGAGCTGGGCAGCCGCGGCGCGCACCTTGGCATCGTACGCGACCGGCACGCACGGCACGCCGGCGACGGCGGCCAGGATCATTCCGTGCAACCGAACGGAAATGACTGCCCGACACGCGGCGAGGCGATCCAGCGCAGCAGACGGCGTCGCGGCCAGCGGCGCGATCGCAATGGCGATCCCCCGATCGCGCGCATGGCGGCGCAGGACGTCGGAAAAAACGTCATCTGCTCGACCGGCCATCGTGAGCAATACCGGCCGCCACCCGAGCTGGGATCCCATCTCCCACGCATCGATCAGGCCGGCCGCGAGCGCATCGGCACCATCCTGATGCCCGGGAGTCGGACCGCGGATGATCATCGCCAGCTCTCCCGCCTGGTCGCCGGCTCGGCGCGTTGGCCGCGAGTTGAACACGGCGGGGTCCGGTGCGACGTCGACTTGCCGGCCGACGCCGAGCAGCTCGGCGCTCGCGAGGTCTCGCACAACGGCGAGCGTGGTGAGCCTCCGGGCCATCTTCGCCAGCCCGTGCAGCCAGGGCCGACGGATCGGACCGACCCCAACGCCAACCCAGACAACGCGCTTGCCGAACGCCCGCGCGAGGACGATCCACGCGAGGTAGCGAGGAATCACGGTCGGCCAGTGGTCATGAATCAGGCCCCCACCACTGAGCAGGAGGCCGTCGCTTGCCCACAACGCGCGCAACGCACGGCGGCTCGGCAGCAGGCGGGCCGATGGGATGCGGCGAGCGGATGGGAAGCCGACCACCGACGCCGGCTCAGGCCCGCATACGATCGCGTCGACCATCACCGGGCCGTCAGCCAGGATCGCCTCGATGCCCGTCAGGATCGCCTCATCGCCAATGTTTCCGAAGCCCTGGTAGCCGATCGACAACAGACGCCGAGGCCGGCGAGCGTCGCGCTCGCTCACGCGTCGAGGTCGCGAACCAGAATCTCGGCGATCCGTTCCGCCGCTCGACCGTCGCCGTACAGGTCGCGCCCGGCCGCGCGCATCCGGGCTTCCGCCTCGTGGTCGTGGAGCAGCGTGAGCACGGTCGACCGGATGCGTTCCCCGTCGGTGCCGACCAACTGGACGGCACCGGCATCAACACCTTCAGGCCGCTCGGTCGTCGAACGCGTCACGAGCACCGGTATTCCCAGCGTCGCGCCCTCCTCCTGGACCCCCCCGGAATCGGAGACAGCAAGCCGCGCGCCACTCAATAGCTTGATAAAGACGCCATAGCCGATCGCGTTCAGGATCATCGCCTGCGGCATCGAACCCAGGACGGACTCGACCGGGTCGCGCGCCAGCGGGTTTGGGTGGGTCACGAATACCACGCGCAGGTCCGGCTCGACCCGGAGCACGTCGCGCAGCGCTTCCGCAATCCGCGCGATGCCGCCCGCCCATGACTCCCGGCGGTGAGCTGTCGCCAGCACGTACGGCCGGCCATCAATGAACGAGGCCAGCTCAGGAGGGAGCCGATGAACGCCGGCCGAGTCGATCTGCCGCAGCGCATCCACGACGGTGTTGCCAGTGACATGGACACCGCTCGCAATGCCCTCGCGCTTCAGATTGTCGGCTGCCCGGGCCGTCGGCGCGAAGTGCCATCGGGCGATGGCCGACGCCGCACGCCGGTTCATCTCCTCCGGGAACGGATGCGCCGGGTCGCCCGAGCGGAGGCCGGCCTCGACGTGACCGACCGGGACGCGGTGATGAAACGACGCAAGGGCAGATCCGAGCATGCTGGTGGTGTCACCCTGCACCACGACGGCGGCCGGCTGACGCTGCTCGACCATCGCCCCAACCTGTTCGATGGCAGCAGCCAGCAGGTAGTCGAGCGTCTGACCCTGGCGCATGAGGCGAAGGTCCACGTCTGGCTTTATGCCGAACAGGCTGAGCGCATCGACCGCGATGGCGGCGTGCTGTCCCGTCGTGGCCACGAGCGGCGGGCGGCCGGAGGCGCGCAGCGCCAGGATCACGGGTGCGAGCTTGATCGCTTCGGGCCGGGTCCCGAGGAGCACGGCGATCGGCGACCATGTGGTGCGGGGCATCGATCGGGAAAGGATACGGCAGTCGCTCCTGCCCTGCGCTATCCTGAATCGGTCATGTCGGCAATCCAGCAGCGGCGTCGCGCGAGCATCAGCGGCCGCGCTCAGGCCGGCAATCGCGGTCGAGACTGGCGCAAGATCGCTGTGGGAGCGGGCTACGTCGGACTCCTCATCTCCCTGGCGACGCTCCTGATCACGTTCAGCGGATGGCTGCTCGTGATCCTCGCCGGCGTGTCCACCGCACTGCTCTCCGTCGACCGACGTCTCGGGCCTCTGCCGGCCGCGATGCTCGTGATGCTGGCGCTGCCGGTCGGACGCGGGGCGGAGGTCGGACTCGCCCTGATCGGCGACGTGCCCATCCGGCCGCATGATGCGGCAGCTCTCGTCGGCGCCGCCCTCGTCCTCCCGGGCGCACTGGCTGCGGTCCGCAGACCTGCCCGTCTGCTCAATCCAATGAGCATCCCGTTCACCGTCTTCCTGCTCGTGGGTGTGGCAGCCCTTGTCCTGGGCATGCTGGACGCCAATGCACTGCGGGACGTGGTGCGCGACACACGATGGTGGTCGTTGTATGCGATCGGCCTGTTGGCCATCCTGACCAGGACGACCCCCGATGGGATCGTGCGCGCGCTCGTGTGGGGCATGACGCTATACGCGACCGTCATCCTGACCGCCATGCTCCTCCCCGCCTTTCCGGCGGGCCTGAAGCTTGGCGCCTACCTCTACGACGATCGGATGCGTCTGCACTACGGGCAGGCCATCCTCCTCCTACCCCTGGCCAGCTTCGCGGCGACTCGAGCGCTCCGGCGACCCATTCCGTGGGTGGCGGTGCTCGGACTGGCGGCGGCCGCTGCTTCGATCACCCTGACGCGGGCCCTCATGGCGGCAGTCGTGGGCGTCGTTGTCCTTGCCGTCGTGTGGTCCTTGCTGCGAGCGCACCGCGCGAGGCGGTCCGAACGGTCGAGGCCGGCGACCGTCAGGACATTCGGGCCACGCGTGGCCGCGGTTCTCTTGGCCCTGGCGGTCGGCCTGGGCGGAGGCGTCGGCGCCTACACCTCCGGGATCAGGATCTGGATCGGCACGGACAGCAACGGCGACGTCGGGCCCACCACGGACAGGCCGGTCGTCGATGCCAGTGAACGAATCGGTGGGCAGGAGGGATCCGACCTCGGGTCACAGGCCATCGGGCGCCTTCCGTCCTACGCGCGCGCGTTCGTGGAGACGTCGGGGAGCCCCCTGCTCGGCAATGGGATCGGTCAGCTGACGTTTGTCAGCTGGACGCGCGGCGAGTACGCCGGCCACACACGAAACGCGCAGCCCGGCGTCGACAATGCCTTCCTGACGGTAGGCCTGAAGGCAGGGGCGCTTGGCATCGCAGCGTTCGCGGTTCTCGTCCTGTGGCCGCTCCGGCAATTTCTCGCGGTACCACGCCGCAGGCTATGGGCGTGGTACCTGCCCGCGTGGCTCGGAATCCTGGGCCTGTCGCTGATCGAATCGTTCGCCGTCAGCGGCTACACGCCGTTCACGCTCTCGATGCTCATTGCGCTGCCGTTGCTCGACAGGAATCGCCGGGCTAGC
>JBPCKH010000005.1:0-2797 GCA_051004475.1 Candidatus Limnocylindria bacterium
CCAGACCGAGGCGGCGGCCGGCAGCGACGTCGCCGCCAACCGCATGCGTGCCACTCGCGACGGCGACGATTACGTCCTGAACGGCTCCAAGCGCTTCATCACGCATGGATCGGTGGCGAACGTCCTCACCGTCTTCGCGCTGACCGATCAAGAGGCGGGAGGTCGCAAGGGCATGAGCGCGTTCATCGTCGAGACCGACTCGCCGGGGTTCGCCGCGCCCCGCGTCGAGCACAAGATGGGGATCCGCGGCTCGCCGACTGCCGAGCTCACCTTCGACGACGTTCGCGTCCCATCGGCAAACCTGCTCGGGGCCGAGGGCGACGGATTCAAGATTGCCATGGCCACGTTAGACCGCAGCCGTCTGAGCATTGCGGCCCAGGCCGTCGGGATTGCGCAGGGGGCGTTGGACGCATCGGTTTCGTATGCGGCTGACAGGCAGCAGTTTGGGCAGCGCGTGGCCGACTTCCAGGGCATCCAGTGGATGCTTGCCGACATGGCGAGCCAGACCGAGGCGGCGCGTCAGTTGACCTATGCAGCCGGCGCTCGCGTCGATGCCGAGGCACACGACCTGCCGTACTGGACGTCCAGCGCCAAGCTCGTGGCAGGTGACACCGCCATGCGAGTCACGACCGATGCCGTCCAGGTGCTAGGCGGATACGGCTATATCACCGAGTACCCAGTCGAGCGCATGATGCGTGACGCCAAGATCACGCAGCTCTACGAGGGGACGCAGCAGATTCAACGCCTCATCGTCGCGCGCCAGCTCCTTCAGCGGGCAGGCGTGGCAAAGCGGGGCTGACCAGTGCAGGAGAGAACAAGCGGATCGTGAAGATCGTCGTCTGTATCAAGCAGGTCCCGGCCACCGGCGCCGACAAGCGCTACACCGATGACCTGCGCCTCGACCGGGCCGGCGTCGAGGCCATCATCAACCCGCTCGACGAGTACGCCATCGAGCAGGCGTTGCGTCTGCTGGACGACGGCTCGGTCGAGAGCGTGACCTATCTCTCGATGGGACCGGAGCAGGCTGCCGAAGCGCTGCGTCGCGCCCTCGCCATGGGCGGGGACGAGGCCGTCCTGGTGACCGACCCGACTCTTGTCGGCGCCGATGAATGGGCAACCGCCAGGGTGCTGGCGGCGGCGCTCGACAAGATCGCGCCTGACGTTGCCCTGATGGGCATGGCCTCCGACGACGCACGTGGCTCGCTGGTGCCCGGTGCCGTGGCCGCCATGCGTGGCCTGCCGCTGCTGAGCTATGGCGCCGAGCTGAAGGTCGGGGATGGCGCGGCGCGCGTTCGACGCCTGTCGGCCACCGGTTTCGACTGGATCAGCGCCCCGCTGCCGTTGGTGGCGACGGTCACTGACCAGGTGGGCGAGCCACGCTACGCGAGCCTGAAGGGGATCATGGCCGCCAAGCGCAAGTCGCTCTCGACCTGGTCATTGGCCGATCTTGAGCTGTCGCCGGAAGAGCTCTCCGTGGCTGCGCTCACCCGGGTGACCGATACTCGGGCCCCCGAGGAGAAACCGCCGACCGAGCGCATCGAAAACCTCCCTCCGGCCGAGGCGGCAACGAAGATCGCTGACTGGCTGACCGCACGAAAGCTGATGTAGACCGATGAGCAACGACATTTTCTTCCTCGCGGAGTTCGCCGGCGGCAAGCCAGCTCGTTCCGCCCTCGAGCTGGCCACAGGCGCCGCCGACCTTGCCTCGCAGTCCGGTGGCGCGGCGGTGGCGCTCGCGTATGGACCGGGCGCCACCGATGGCGCTTCCGCTCTCGGCGCGGTGGGCGCCACGCGTGCCTTTGTCCTCGGCGACGAGGACCGTCCGGCGATCGCGTTCGCGGCTGCGGCCGTCGCCGCGGTCCGAGGCGGGGGCGCGCTGGCAGTGCTGGCGCCGGCCACTCCCAACGGCCGTGACCTGGCCGCGGCATTGGTCGGCACGCTGCATGTGCCTGCCTTCGGGCCGGTCCGTGCGGTCCGCGTGACCGACGGCGTGCTCGAGACCGAGCAGGCGACGCTCCAGGGACGTGTCATCACCACGTCGCGCCCCGCCGATGGCGCGCCGACCCCGGCGATCGCGCTGGTGCTCGCGAACACGTTCACGCCGACGGAGGGCGGGACCGGAAGCGCGGAGGTGTCACCGGCGCCGGAAGGCGAGGATTCCGCGTTCGCGACGGCGACCGTCGCCGAGAGGCACGAGGCAGACGCGAAGGTCGTCAACCTTGAGGAGGCCACCGTCATCGTGGCCGGCGGACGTGGCGTGGGCGGCGAGGCGGGCTTCGAGCCGCTGCGCGAGCTTGCTGACGCGCTGGGCGGAGCCGTTGGCGCTTCCCGCGCGGCGGCGGACGCCGGTTGGATTCCTTATCAGCTCCAGATCGGGCAGACCGGCAAGGTGGTCAAGCCGTCGCTCTACATCGGCGTCGGCATCAGTGGTGCCATCCAGCACCGCGTCGGGATGCAGACGGCGGAGCACGTGATTGCCATCAATCGAGATCCCGATGCGCCCATCGGCGAATTCGCTGACCTCTTCGTGGTGGGCGACCTGTTCCAGATCGTGCCCGCGCTTACGGACGAGATCCGTCGGCGCAAGGAATCACAGGGAGCGTAGGCTACGACGATGCGCGCACTGTTCGGCGGTCGGCGACGGAGTGTCTTCGGTCATGGTAAGGAGCTCGGGGTGTATCGGAACGAGATGTTCCAGATCACCGAGCGCATCGATGCGCTGCTCGCGGCGGTTGCCGACGAAGTCGACGCGCTTCGTCGGCGGGCGCTTGGTCCGGATGAGGCGGTGGCGCGGCTC
>JBPCKH010000006.1:0-14042 GCA_051004475.1 Candidatus Limnocylindria bacterium
GCGATGAGCAGCTCGCGCTGCGCGTGCGCCCCTGGGTGCCCGATGTGATTCGCGACGACGACCTGCTGCACCTGGTCCCACTCATCAAGGAGCGATTGGTCAAGCTCGGCGACGTCCGGGGCCTCATCGGGTTCGTGTGGGAGCCGGACGACGTGGTCGCAGGATGGTATGAGCCGGAGCTGCTGTATCCGAAGAAGGGCGGTCCGGACGAGACGCGCGCGTCGCTGGAGGGAGCGCGCTCGGTGCTGACGGAGCTGGACGACGCTGACTTCAGCGCCGATGTGCTTGAGCAGCGCTGCCGCGAAGCCGCTGAGGCCGCCGGCATGAAGGCCGGCGACTTCTTCTCGCCGATCCGGGTCGCGGTGACCGGCCGAACGATCTCGCCTCCGCTGTTCGCCTCGCTCGAGATGCTCGGTCGGCCTCGTTCGCTGGGTCGTATCGAGCAGGCGCTGGGGAAGCTTTCAGGTGTGCCGGCATGAGCGTCGACGAGCCACGTCCCGGCGATCAGGCACTCAACCTTGACGCACTCATTGACGCTGACCTGGTCGTCCCGATCCGATCGTCGACGGGTGCAACGCCGGACGCGGCGCTGGTCGACAGCGAGGCGTTTCGCCGCGGGGTGGACGACGCGGGCGAGCGCTTCATCGCGGCGTTCACCTCACCCTCGTCACTCGTGGAGTTTGGTCCCCCAGGAAGCGACAGCATCCGGATGCCTGCCCGCGACCTGTTCGAGCGCGCGGACGCCGTCCAGCAACGGGTGGTCGTCGATCCTGGTGCGCCGACGCAGATCGAGATCGCCGTCGGCGTGTTGCCGTTCCTGGCGGCCGGAATCGATCCGAACCGGCCGGACGCATTGCGAGCGCGCCGGCCGCTCGGCGACCTGCCGTCGCTCGAGGTGCCCGAGCAGGTACCGGAGCCGTTCGGGCGGGAGATGCTCGCCGCACTCTCCGAGTTGCCGCATGTTGAACGGGCCTGGCTGCTCCGGGCAGGCACCGCCTGGACGGCCGGTGTCCAGTTGCGTTCCGATGCCCTGCTGTCCGACTTCGACGCCGTCCGCAATCGGCTTCACGCTGTGGCAGCCGAACATCTCGGCTCGCGGCGTCTCCTGGCCGTAACTGATCTTCGCGCGCCGGTCATCCGCGAGATGTACGACGCGGCCGCCGCCCCGTTCTATGTCCGCAGCGACGAGCGGAAGGGCATCTTCTCCCGCCTCTTCGGCGGCTGACCTTCGCCGAGCGTCCTTGGCCCGCCGTTTGCGCTGGGGCGCAAATACCTACGACCTTCGTGCGGATTTCCGCCGGAATCTGCGCCTCGTTGCAAACCCTGACACTGACGAAGCCCGTTCGGCTTGAGTCCGGCCCTCGCCTCGTAGTCACTTGCGCTGGGCCGCGAACGGCACAACGCCCATCTCACGGCACCAGCACCAGGCGGCCATCGATATCGCCGGCTCGCAGCCGGGCATGCGCCTCGGCCGCATCCGCGAGCGGAAGCGTCTCCACCTGCCAGTCCATGCTGCCGTCCTCGACCAACCGCACCACCTCGCGCAGATCGGGGTACGAGCCCCAGGCAACGGTCGTCAGCCAGGACTCGACGGGGAGGCCACCAAAGCCGAACGGCAGTGAGCCACCAGCTTCACCGATGAGCACCACCAGCCCATCGGGGCCGATGGCGGCGGCAGCCTGCGCGAGCGTTTCATCGGTCCCGACGAAGTCAAGCACCACGTCTGCCGGACCACCCAGTGCCGCCGTTGACGAGCCGGTATCGCCGTCGAGCAGGCCGATGTCCGCGCCGAGCGCCATGGCGCGCTCCAGCCGTGCGGCCGAGCGTTCGCGCACGCCGATGATCAGCCCCGCCCCGGCTTCGGGCACCAGGCGCAGGTACTGGAGCGCGAACTGGCCGAGTGCCCCGGCACCGATCACGAGGACCCGGGCACCCGGCACCAACCAGCGCTCGGCCCGTCTGACGGCCCGATACGGCGTGACGCCGGCGTCGGCCAATGGGGCAGCGCGCACCGGATCGACACCTCGAAGCGGCACCAGGTGGCGAGGATGCGGGATCAGCATGCCTTCCGCGTAGCCGCCGTCGGCCTGGAATCCGGGCGCCACCGAATCATCGCAGCGCTGCTCGGCGTCGGCCAGGCACTCCCGGCATCGACCGCAGCCCCAGCCGTCGTACACCAGGAGCGTCTGGCCGATGGCAGTGTCCCCGGCCTCGGGACCGACGGCATCCACGAACCCGGCAACCTCGTGCCCCAGCGTCACCGGCAGAGAGACGCGGGTCTGCGTGCCGTCGACGATATGCAGGTCGGTGTGGCAGACGCCGCAGCCGGCGACCCGGATGCGGACCTCGGTCCCGTCTGGCTCCGGCGAAGGAACGTCCTCGAGTCGCATCGATTCGCCCGGGGCGTGGAGCCGAATGGCGCGCATCGGTCTATGAGGACGCTGAGGCGTCCTCGGCGGCGGCCGGGATCGGCTCGGAAAGTGCGCGCACCGCATGGTCGACCAGCGCGTCCGGCTCGACACGGTCGATGACCGCGCGAATGATGCCGTCGCGATCCACGGCGATGGCCACCGGGTCGACCACGTTCACATTCGCCCCGTCGGCGGCCGTCTCGATGCCCAGCATCTCAACCGCGCTTCGCCGCTCATCGCTCAGCAGAAGGAACGGAAGGGATTGCTCGGCGACGAAGTCGGCCTGCTGCTGCACCGAATCGCAGCTGATGCCGACGACGCCGATGCCCGCCTGGTGGAGCCGCTCGTGGCCGGTCGACAACGCTTCGACTGCCTTGAGGCCGCGACGCCGTCCGGCCCCGCCCAGGGTAGGTGCACCGAAGAAGAGGATCAGCGCCGGCTGCCTGGTGACGAAGGACCGCAGGTTGAGAAGGTATCCATCGGTGGCGCGCAGGCCAACCGAGGGCAGCGGATCACCGGCTGCCTGTTTCATGCTCATGCTTCGATTGTAGCGGCGCCCAGGCGGACGATTCCGCCGGATCGATGGGCCAGCCCGTCACCCTCGAGCCCTCTCATGACGCGGTCCCAGCCCGACTCGTCCAGGCATGGACCGATGCGCCCCTCGTCGCGGGCCAGGTCAGCGCGCAGCCTCCGCTCTCCGAGCTCGTGGCCATTCGCGGCCGACAGGAGCCGCACGACCGCACCTCGATACGCGCGGCTTGAGCCCCTCAGTGCCGGTTGGCGTGGAACCGCAACCCTCCGTGTCGCATTGCGCGATGGACAGCCACCGGCAATCGGGCATTGGTCGCAGCGCGGCTCACGCGACCGGCATATGGCGACACCGAATTCCATGCTGGCGTGCGTCCATGTGGCGATCTCGTCGCCATGGCCGGGCGATGCGAACGTGTCCGAGAGAAACTGGAGGCTTCGTGGCTGGTCGAGTCCACCGAAACGGCGCAGGAGCCAGCGCCGAACGTTGGTGTCGACCACGCCGACCGGCACGGCGAAGGCGAGCGAGGCAATGGCGCGCGCGGTGTACGGCCCGATTCCGGGTAGCCGGACGAGGCCCGACACGTCGCGCGGCCAGCCATCACGCGCGACGATGGCAGCCGCCCGCTGGAGGAAGATCGCCCGGCGGTTGTAGCCGAGGCCGCTCCATTCGGCGAGAACGGCTGCAGTGGGTGCCGTGGCCAGCGACGCAACCGTGGGGAATCGGTCCATGAATCGCGGAAAGCGCTGCGCGATCCGCGAGGCCTGTGTCTGCTGGAGCATCACCTCGCTGACGAGGATCGCGTACGGATCGCGCGTGGCGCGCCATGGGAAATCACGATGCTCGGCCGCATACCAGTTCAGCAACGAGCGGCGAAGCCTGCGGATAGCCATCGGTGAGAGGGTCGCGGGCACGGGCGCAGGGTAGCAGCGGCCACCGCGGACGCATCGGTCTCTCGTGGGTGCGCTACCGTTGCGAGCCATGAGCTACCGACTGCTCTGCCTGGATGCGGGCTTCACCCTCCTCTCGCCACGGCACACGCTGGCCGACGCGCTGTCGGGGGTGTTGGCAGCCGACGGCCATGAGATCACCGAAGACGAGCTGCGCGGCGCCTGGGAGGAGGCGGACCGCTGGTTCTGGGACCAGTACCACCGCCCGGACAACGACACCTGGAGCGACGATGGGCGGATCGAGGAGTATTGGCGGCAGTATCACGGCGTCATGCTCCAGCGGCTGGGAGTCGACGCCCGCCGCGAGGTGCTCGACCGCATCCTGGCCAGCCAGTTCTCGACCGATGCATGGGAGCTCTATCCCGATGTCGAGCCGATGCTGGCTGCCGTCCGTGCCCTGGATGGGGTGCAGATTGGGATCGTCAGCGATTGGGGATCCAACCTGCGCCCGATCGTGGTCGCGCTTGCCATCGACCGATACTTCGACTTCATCCTGCCCTCGGGAGCGGTCGGTGTCGCGAAGCCGAATCCTGCCTTCTACCGCATGGCGCTGGACCGCGCCGGCGTTGGGCCAGACGAGGCGCTCATGGTCGGCGACTCGTATCGCGCCGATGTGCGCGGTGCCTGGAGTGCGGGGATGGATGCCGTCTGGCTCGATCGTCATCAGGGGATTCGCATCACTCCCGCCGGTGAGGCGGTGCCGACCGACGTGCGCACGATTCGCTCGCTGGACGAGCTGCCGGAGATCGTCCGCGCGAGCGGCCCGCTGCCGCACGGCGAGGTGACTGCGGCCGATCCGTCGGCCACCGCCTGAGGCTGTACCGTGCCCGGGCCGTCATCACCAGCCGTCGTCGTCGACAAGTTCGGCGGATCGGTCCTGCGCCGCCCCGAGGACATCGTTGCCGCGGTCGAGGTCGTTGCGCGCCAGCGGGCAGCGGGCCTCCGCCCGGTGGTGGTGGTCAGTGCCTTCGAGGGCGTGACCGACACGATCCTGAGCGCCGCGCGCGTGCTCCTGCCGGATCGCGGCGAGTCACTGCGAGAGCCCGGCCAGGCCGCCGGGTCGGGGCTGGCGCGCGAGACGGATCGGGCGCTCGCCACCGGGGAGGCGCTCTCGGCCTCGCTCTTTGCGCTCGGTCTCCAGGGACGCGGCATCTCGGCACGCTCGTTCTCCGGTGCGGAGGCTGGGATCCGGACGGCCGCCGCGCACCTGGGGGCGGAGGTGCGGCGCGTCCTCTCGCGGCCTCTGCGGGCGGCACTGAACGAGGGGCTGGTGCCGGTGGTGGCCGGCTTCCAGGGGATCGGCGCGCACGGCGAGCTCACCACGCTCGGCCGCGGCGGAACCGATCTGTCGGCGGTCGCCCTGGCGGTCGCCCTGCGGGCGGATCGGTGCGAGCTGTTCAAGGACGTCGGCGGAGTGCTCGAGGCTGATCCGCACCTCGTCCCGACCGCTCGCTTCCTGCCGTTCGTGGATGCGCGCCAGCTCGAGCTCCTTGCCGAGATGGGCGCCGAGGTCGTTCATCCGGTCGCGGTTCGTCGCGCGCGCCGCGGGAAGCTGCGGCTGGTGGTGCGGGCGCTGGAGGATGAGGCACCTCAGACGGTCGTCCGGCCATCCTCGCCTGAGGATGGTGGTGTCCTGATGCTGGCCGTCGATCGCAAGGAGCGCGTGGCCCGCATCAGCCTGGTCGGCCCCGCCTCGATGACACCCGAGGTTCTGCCACTGCCCGCTCACGGGGAGGGATCGTTCGACGAGGGCGGGCTGCGCGTCGTGTGGGCAGAGGTCCCGGTCGCGTCCGCCGGGGTGGCAGCGCAGCGCGTCCACGCCGCCATCATGGCTCGTTGACCAACTGCCATATATGGCAGGTGGTATGGTCGACGGGTGAACAAGACGACGATCTACCTGCCGGATGAGCTGCACCGCTCCCTTCAGGCTGCCGCCCGACGCACCGGTCGTTCGCAGGCACGGGTCGTTCGGGAGGCCGTTGAGCGCTACCTGACGGACGCTGACCGTCCGCAACTCACGTCAATCGGCATGGGTGAACGCCGCGGGCTCGACGCTCGAGACTACGAGGCATGGCTCGAGGATCAATGGTCTGATCGTGATCACGATTGACACGTCTGCGGTGCTGGCCATCGCGAACCGTCGGGACCGCAGTCATCAGTCGACGGTCGATGCGCTCAGAGCGGATCGCGGGCCGTATCTGGTTCCGGCGGGCATCCTGGGCGAGGCGACGTTCATGCTTGAACGCAGGATGGGCACGCAGGTGCTGGATGCGTTCCTCGCCGATCTGGAGTCTGGCGCCTATTCGCTCGATTGTGGAAACGGCGACGTGGCCAGGATCCGCGAGCTGGTCAACCGTTACGCGGGTCTCCCGCTCGGTTTCGCAGATGCGGCGGTTGTCGCGTGCGCCGAGCGCAGTGGAGGCCGGGTTCTCACGCTCGACCTGCGAGACTTCGGCGTCGTGGCGCGAGACGTCCAGTTGAATCTGCTTCCGTTGATCGTCGACTGAGCAGGTCAGGCTGCAACGGCCTCGTGATCGGATACCGTCCGGGTGCCCAGCTGGAGCAGGACCGCCGCGACGAGAATCAGCGCACCGCCGGCCAGCTGTGCCAGCGCTGGCTGCTCGTTGAGCAGCCACGCCGCGAGGGCGACGCCGATCACTGGCTCAAGCGTGGCCATGATGGCAGCGCGCGGCGCACCGAGCAGCCGGATGCCGGTGATGAAGCAGAGCGTCGGGATGGCGGCGCCGATGAATCCGGCCAGCAGCACGGGCACCAGCGCGTCGCTCGTGGCGAGCGGTGCACCAAGGTCGGCAACCTGCGCGGTCACGATGGCGATGACCACGTAGCCCAGCGCCGCGCCTCCCATCGTCACGGCAGCAGCCTCGACCGGCGGAACGCGCGGGAAGCCATGGCGAGCGGCAAGGACGTAGAAGGCCTGGGCCATGGCTGCCAGGAAGGAGAGGCCGACACCGAGCGCGTCCAGCTCGCCCAGCCCGCCGGAGCCGGCGAGGGTCAGGATGAGGCCAACCATCGACAGGCAAAGCGCTCCCCAGCGGACGGCGTCAAGCCGGTCACCGAACAAGACGACCGAGGCCACCGCAACGAACGCCGGATAGGAATAGAAGACCAGCAGGGCGAGGCCGATCTCGATTCGGATGAAGGCGATGAACATCGCCAGGTTGAGGAACAGGTTTGCCATCGAGGCAACGCCGATGAACCACCGGTCGCCAGCCGGCAGATCGCGCAGTGCCAGCGGACGCCTTCCGGAGGCACCGCGCAGGACGAGCAGCAACAGGATCATGGCGGTGGCGCCGATTCCCGCCCGCCACGCGACGATGGCCAACGAGCCGACTCCGGCATCGTCCGCGAAGCGCGTGACGGGGCCGAGCGTGCCGAAGCAAACGGCCGCCAGTGCCACCAGGCCCGCGCCAAGCAGTCCACTCGATCCCGCGGTTTCTCGCTCCGTCACTCGCTCCGTCACTCGCTGCGGACCAGCTGAGGCTCATCGGCCTCGGCCAGATCGGCGTGGAGGCGGACCAATTCGGGACCGATCTGCTCGGTCCGATCGCGAAGCGCGTTGTGACGCGCGACGAGCTTCTTGACCTCGGACGCATCGGCGTAGACGGTCGGGTCGGCAAGGCGTTCGGTGATCTGGTCCAGCTCCCGTATCGCGTCAGCAGCCTCGCGCTCGGTCCGCTCGACCGTCATCCGAAGATCGCGGGTGCGCTTGTGGCGCGCGTTGCGCTCCTCGGCTTCGCGACGCTTGCGCTCTGATGCAGCCTTCGCGGACTCGCGCTGCTTCGGCGTCGCAGCGACCACACCACGCGGCGTGGAGCGGGCACCCTCGACCGCCCCGCGCGTTTCGATGTCCACGCCGCGCTTGGCAGCGTAGTACTCGAAGTCGCCCGGATAGACGGTGGCGTCTCCGTCATTGACTTCAATGATCGTGTTCGCGACGCTGCGGATCAGGTAGCGGTCGTGAGTGATGAGCACGATCGTGCCGGGAAAGGCGTTCAGGGCGTCCTCGAGGACGTCGCGCGACTGGATGTCGAGGTGATTGGTCGGCTCGTCCAGGCAGAGAAGGTTGGCCGGATCGGCGAGGAGCTTAGCCAGCGCCAGCCTGGTCTGTTCGCCGCCGGACAGCACGCCGACCTGTTTGTCCACGGCCTGTCCGCTGAACATGAAGGCGCCCAGCAGCTTTCGCATGTCGGTCGTGGACATCCTGGGTGCCGCGTCGTTCAGCTCATTGAAGACGGTGTTCTCCGGATTGAGCGCCTCGATCTGGTGCTGCGCGAAGTACGCGACACGGACGTTGCTTCCCAGCTCACGTGTCCCGCCCTCGAAGTCAAGAACGCCGGCCAGGATCTTGAGCAGGGTCGACTTGCCTGCGCCATTGGGACCGATGAGGGCCACCTTCTGGCCGCGCTCCAGCTGGAGTTCGAGGTCGCCGCCGTACACCACCGTCTCGCCGTAGCGCTTGGCGATCTCGGTGAGCGTGATCACGGTTCGGCCACTGCGCGGTGGCTCCGGGAACCGGAACTTCACCGACCGCGCCCGGACACCGGGTGACGCCACGCGGTCCAGCTTTTCGAGCGCCTTGACGCGGGACTGGACCTGGCGCGCCTTGGATGCCTTGTACCGGAACCGATCGATGAAGGCCTGGGTGTGCGCGACCTTGCGCTGCTGATTCTTGGCGGCCGCCTCGAGCTGCGCCATGCGCTCGGCACGTTGCTCCACGAAATCGGCGTAATCGCCGACGTACTCCGTGGCCCGCGTGTCGTGAAGCTCCACCACGCGGTTGGCCACCTCGTTGATGAAGTCGCGGTCGTGACTGACCAAAACGATCGCGCCGGCGTAGATTGCCAGAAATCCCTGGAGCCACTCGACGCTGGCGAGGTCGAGATGGTTGGTCGGCTCGTCGAGCAGCAGCACGTCGGGGTTCTGGAGAAGAAGCCGGGCCAGCGCCACACGCATCATCCAGCCACCACTGAACTCACCCGTGTCGCGCTCCATGTCAGGGTCCGCGAATCCGAGCCCTGCCAGGATGCGGCGCGCATCGGCCTCCATGCCATAGCCGCCGAGCGCCTCGAACCGATGCTGGAGCCGGCCGTACTCCTCCATCAGCTCGTTGAGCTCTTCGTCGTCGGCCGCGTCCTCCAGCTCGATCTCGATGTGTCGCATGCGGCGCTCGATGCCGCTCACCTCGCCGGCTCCGGCCATCACCTCGGCAAGGACGCTCCTGCCGCGACTCTCCGCCACTTCCTGGCGGAGGTAGCCGATGACCGTCTCCTTTGCCCGTGTGATGGTGCCGTGGTCGGGTTGCTGGTCACCGGTGATGAGCTCCAGCAGGGTCGTCTTGCCGGCCCCGTTGGGACCGACGATGGCAAGGCGACGCCCGGCGCTGATCATCAGGCCGACGTCGCTGAACAGATGTTGCGCGGCGTGGCTCTTTGACACGCCCGCGATGGTCACGAGGCTCATGGGCGTCGAGCATGGTACCGGCGCGTGGAGCGCAGTGCTCAAGTGCGTGAACGCTTGACCCGTCCGCTGGCTGCCGCGGCCACGTGATCAATGCCCGTGTCATGTGCATTGATCGAAACGGGAGACCTCCACCTGAACAATGAGCATCATGGAGCGCATTGCACGGGCGTTGCGGCAGTTCGAGCCGGATGCTGAGCGTGGAGGTCCTCGACGCAGGGTCCAGCTCACCAACAATGTGCCGCCGGGGCGCATTGTTCCAAACGGGGGGAGACCGCTACTCGGCCTCGAGCCGCGCTCCCGCGGTATCGAAGCGCAAGCGGGTCGCCATGCCCGGGATGCCCGCCGCATTCCACGCCTTCTCGACCGCATGCGCGTTCGTTGGCGAGTCGCAGATTGCGAGCACGGTCGGACCGGCGCCGGACAGGCAGGCGCCCGCCGCTCCACGCTCGTAGGCAAGCTCGATGATCTCGCGGCTCCCGGCCAGGTGTGGCAGGCGGTAGGGCTGGTGCAGTTCATCGGCCATGGCGCTGCGCAGGAGGCCGGCGTCCGAGGTCATGATCGCTGTCGCCAGGAGCGCGCTGCGTCCAGCCTGGCGCGCGGCGGATGCATGCGGCACATCAGCGGGCAGGGCGGCTCGCATCTCGTGCGTGCGGCTTTCACGCTGCGAGATGAAGGCAACCGGGATCCATGCCTCTGGTGCGCGGAAGCGCCGCAACGTGACCGATTCACCCTCGGCCACGGCAACCGTGAATCCGCCGTACAGTGCGGCGGCGACGTTGTCTGGATGCCCCTCCAGGCCGGCGGCCAATGCCAACAGCTCATCGGCATCGACCGATCGACGCCCGACCGCGGCGCCGAGGACAACGCCGGCAACGATGGCAGCTGCGCTGCTGCCGAGCCCGCGCGCAGCTGGGATCATGCTCGATACCTCGAGCCGCCACGAAGCGGCACCCGCGGCCGCCGATGCCCGCAACCCGTCCCGAAATGCGCGAATCAGGACATTGTCGTCCGCCGACTCATCATCGGCCGGTGCACCTTCTCCTCGCGCGTTGAGCACGATACCCGCCTCGTCGCCGTGCCATAGCTCGGCCCGCAGCTTCAGCGAGAGCGCGGCGGCAAAGCAGTCGAATCCACTCCCGAGGTTGGCGCTCGAGGCGGGTACGTCGACAGTGGCGATCGGCGGCATGCGCAGGCGAGTATAGGGTCGCGACTACGTCATCCGGCCGGTCGGGCGTCGGGCCAACGTCGGGGATGGGCTCGCGACGTCCCGCGGTCGGACGAGGCCGGTGCTGCGCGGACACTGGCGTCATGCCAGCAGCCGATCAGAACCAGGGCCAGCGAGCCTCCCGCCCCCGCCCGCAGGCTGAAGCCGCGCTGCGCGCCGACCCTGTCGTCTGGATGAGCTCCGTCCAGGCGGATGGCCGCCCGCACCTGGTGCCGGTCTGGTTCCAGTGGGATGGCGAGCGCATCGTGGCCTTCAGCAAGCCGAATGCGCGCAAGGTCGACAACCTGCGCGATCAGCCCCGCGTCATGCTCGCAGTCGGGACACCGGGGCCGGACTTCGAGGTGGAGCTGATCGAGGCGACGGCCGAACTGCTCGATTCACCCGCGAGCGACCTGATGCCGGCGGGTTTCGGCGCCAAGTACCGCGAACTGCTTCGCCGCGCGGGCCTCACCGCCCAGCGTTTCGCGGAGGTGTACTCCCAGCCAATCGTGCTGCGCCCGACACGCTTCCTCGGGTATGGTGGCAGCGGCTGGTTGCGCGCTGCGTCTGCGACCTGAGAGCAGCCAATGCCGGACCCCGGTCTAGCTCGGGAGTTGGGCGCGCTCAACGGCCGCGATCAGATCGTCGTAGCCGAACGGCTTGGCCACGAATGATGACGCGGCGATCTCGCCCGCCCAGCGCGCTGCATCACGGGCGGCGGTCATGACCACGATGGGGATGGTGTGGCCGCGGAGCCGGAGCTCACGTGCGAACCCCCAGCCATCGAGGATCGGCATGCGCATGTCGAGCAGGATGAGATCCGGTGCACGGCGCTCGATGGCATGGAGCGCATCGGCCCCGTTGGCAGCCTCGTCGACGTCATAGCCCTCGATCTCGAGCATCGCAGAGACGGTCGCTCGGATGTCCGGCTCGTCATCAACGATCAGGACGCGAACCTCAGACATCGACCGTGGCCTCCGCGCCGGCGACCGGCCACGGCATCGAGCGGTTCTCCACAGATGCTTCGGCAGGTGGGTCCGACGGCGGGACCGCCGCGACCTGGAGCGGCAGCTTCACGACGAAGGTGCTACCGCCACCGGCCGTCGTTTCGACCCGGATCGACCCTCCATGCGCCTCCACGATGCGACGGCAGATGTAGAGGCCGAGTCCCATGCCGGTGTCC
Organism: Candidatus Limnocylindria bacterium; assembly: GCA_051004475.1. Lineage (GTDB taxonomy): Bacteria > Chloroflexota > Limnocylindria > QHBO01 > QHBO01 > JACDBZ01. The sequence continues at coordinate 11,759 of JBPCKH010000006.1, forward strand.
GTGATGCTCTTGACATTTGACGCGCGGTAGAACCGCTCGAAGATGCGCTCATGCTCGTGGGTGGGGATCCCGACCCCGTGATCGATGACCGCAAGGTGCGCCTCACCTCCGTCGGCGCGCAGATGCACCTCGGGCTCGTCACCCTTCGACGTGTATTTCAATGCATTCTCGATGAGGTTGTCGAGGACCTGCTCCACCCGCATCCGGTCGACGGATCCGACCACGGGCTGGTCGGGCTGGTCCACGACGAGACGGACACCGTGGTCCGCGAACCGCAGTCGTGTCGCTTCCACCACGTCACGGAGGTCGGTATCGAGTCGATTGATGGCCGTCCCTCCCTGTTCGAGGCGCTGGGCATCGAGCAGCTCGCTCACTAAATCGCGCAGCCGCCGGGCCTCCCGGGCGATTCGTGATACTCCGGCGGCGTCGACCGGAGCGGTCGGATTTCGCGCCAGCCTCCGTTCCATGAGCTCGGCCTGGCCGAGCACCACGGTGAGCGGCGTGCGCAGATCGTGCGCAGCCGCGGAGAGGAACTCCTCCTTCAGTTGGGCGGCGTCCTCGCGGGATCGCAGGGCGGCGGCCTCGGTGGACAGGGAACGTGCGTCGAGGAGGACACCGATCTGGCTGGCCAGCAGATCGAGCAGCCAGAGATCGTCCTCGATAAAGATCGGTGCATGGTCCGCGTAGACCGTCAGAACGCCCAGCTGCCGATCATCCGATGTGATGGGCGAAGCGATCACCGTATTGGCAGCACTCTCACGGTACACGCGGGCATTCTCCGGGTCAGAACTGGCGGCATCCGCGGCAACGATGCGCCGCTGCCCAGTGAACGCGCGCCCACTGATGAACGCATCGTCCGGCAGTTCGACCCAGCCATCGGCGCCGTCTGGATATCGCAGCAGGCTTCGACTCGAATCGGCGAGTCCGATTGACGAGCCTGTCGCGCCAAAGGTGTCGGCTGCGACACGCTGGATCTCGACGATGGCCCGTCGCTCGTCATTGACCCCGGCAAGGTGGATGGAGTGCGTGAGGAATCGACGGAGTTCCGGCTCCCGCCACGCTTGCCGCACCCACCCCGGCGGGGCGAACCCAATGAAGAACGCGACCACCGCTGCCAGCGCGCCAACCTGACCGGCGGCCGCCAGCGCGTCGGATGCGACCAGGGCGCCGACGAGGATCACCACGATCGCGGCGATGAATGCGAGTGCACCGATGGCGACGGCCGTCATTCGCGTCCGCGTGATCCCCCGCGTCCGTCCGGCCTCCCGAGCGAAGGCGAATGCCGCGAAGCCGCCGACCGACAGGAACCAGGCCACGAGCGCCAGCTCGACGAGCTGCGGCTGGCTCTCGAAGGCCCCGATCGCCAGGGCCGAGACGCCAACGAATACCACTGCGCCGGCCCATTGGACCCAGCGTGGTGTGCCACTGAAGTCGCTCACCAGCCGCAGCATCGCGAGGGGAGCCACGTTGAGAAGCGTCAGGGTCACGCCCGTCAGAAGAGAGCCGTCGAGGCCGACCCAATCGGTGGCGCGCCGGACGAGCACGACAGCCGCGATCGATCCGAAGAGCAGGACCGTATTGAAGCGAGAGGGTGATGGTCGGCGAAGGGCATGCCAAGTTACGACCACGAAAAGGCCGACGAACAGGACTTGATTTACGAGGCTGATCAGCTCGAGCGCGGTCATCTCGGTACGGGCACGAAATTCAGGCTATTCTCAGCACGCGGCGTGCCAGCGAGCAAGCGAATTGGTCATTCGGCAACCTCCGCATGGCGATGGCAGTCGAGGACGTGGTCGTTGACCAGGCCGGCGGACTGCATGAGGGCGTAGCAGATGGTGGGGCCCACGAAGCGGAACCCCCGCTCGCGCAGGTCGCGGGGCGCACCATCGGTCTCGGAGGGAACCTCGTCCATCGTTCGCCATCGGTTCATCACCAGGCGGTCATCCACGTACGACCAGATGAGGCGGGCCGGATCGTCCACCCGGAGCCACGCACCGGCATTCCCGATGAAGGCGTTCACCTTGGCCCGGTTGCGCACGATTCGGGCGTCAGCCAACGCGGATCGCGAAGCGGCACGCCCCATTCCGCGTCGTGGTACGCGATGTACAGCGGGTCGGTCCCGGGCCACTGACATCGTCGGGGCTCGATCAAAGGCCGAGCACCAGCCGTGCGATGAGAAAGTAGACAACGAGGCCGGACGCATCGATCAGCGCCGTGATGAGGGGAACGCTCATCACCGCCGGATCGACGCCGAGTCGCTTTGCGCCGAGCGGCAGCACCGAAC
>JBPCKH010000007.1:0-5599 GCA_051004475.1 Candidatus Limnocylindria bacterium
TCGGCGGTGCTGATCGGCGGCGATCCCGGCATCGGCAAGTCGACGCTCCTCCTCCAGTTGGCAGCGCGGATCGCTGCCGGTGGCGGTCGCACGCTGTACGTGACGGCCGAGGAGTCGACGGCGCAGGTGCGCGGACGCGCGGAGCGCATTGGCGGGGTGGTCGATGGGCTCGATCTCGCCGCGACCACCGAGCTCGAGACGGCGATGGCAGCCATCGCGAGCGTCAGCCCGGCGCTCGCCGTGGTGGACAGCGTCCAGACCCTGACGAGCGCAGATCTGACCGGGCCTGCCGGCAGTGTCGGGCAGGTGCGCGAGGTGGCGGCTCGGCTGGCAGAAGTGGCGAAGGCCGGACAGACCTGCATCGCGTTGGTCGGCCATGTCACCAAGGAGGGAACCGTTGCCGGACCGCGAACGCTGGAGCATCTGGTTGATGCCGTCATCTACCTGGAGGGAGAACGCCTCGGGACGACGCGCCTGCTGCGAGCGGCAAAAAACCGATTCGGTTCAACTGACGAGGTCGGCGTGCTCGAGATGCGTAGCGACGGTCTGGCCGAGGTCGACGATGCCAGTCGCTTCTTCCTCGAGTCGGACGAGACACCCACCGCAGGGTCGGCCGTGACCATCGCCCTGGAGGGAACTCGGCCGCTGGCGGTCGAGATCCAGGCGCTGTCAGCGCCGTGCAGCTACGGGTCGCCGCGACGTGCGACGACCGGGATCGACTCGAACCGCGTTCTGATGCTGATCGCGGTGCTGGCACGCCACGCCGGCCTTAACCTGAGCGGCCACGATGTCTACGTCAACGTCGCCGGCGGCCTGCGGATCGATGAGCCCGCCGCCGACCTGGCGGTGGCCACCGCGCTCGCATCGAGCCTGCGCGAGCGCCCGGTTCGCCGCGGCACCGTCCTGGCGGGTGAGGTCGCTCTGTCAGGCCGGCTGCGGGCCGCGGTTCGCGCCGAGCGTCGCCTTGCGGAGGCGACCCGCCTGGGCTTCGACCGCCTGGTGACTGGTCCGGCACGTGGGCAGCGGGAGGCGCCAATGTCGAACGGAATGGTCGTCGTGCCGGACATCCGCCGCGCGCTCGAGGAGACCCTGGCGCACTGACGGGCGAGTCGACGATGGGGTGACGCCGCTGAGGTCGCGTGCTACCGTGGTCGCCCCCTTGACTGGGGCGCGCCGTCACCGCCTGGCTCATCTCATTCATCCGCGGCGCAACCAACGGTTCATCCTTCGAGACTGATTCATTCATGACACGCGTCATCCACTTCACGGGTGCCCTGCTGGGCACCCTCATCGGCTTCGCGCTCGGCCTGACGCTGCTTCAGCGTGCCGGTGAGCTGATCGAACCGGCAAATCGTCCGGCGTTTCTGACTGCCATCGTGGTCGCAACGCTCCTGTTCGGCTACCTCGCCATCCCGTACATCACCATCTATCCGGTGCGGCGCGCGGTTGAATCGCTGAGCGACGCCGGTGCGGGTGAGTTCGCGCTCGGCGTGAGTGCCATCGTGGTCGGTCTGTTGATGGGGGTGTTGCTGGGCGTGCCGCTCTCACAGATCGGCGGCACGATCGGCTCGATCGGTCCGCCGGTGGTGGCCCTTTTCCTCGCATTCATCATGCTCGCTGCCACCATGTACAAGCGCGACGTGCTGCTTGGCGCGTTTGTTGGCCTGCTGCCGGGTTCGCGGGGTCGGCGAGCCACGAACCAGGTGGTGGTCGACACGAGCGCCGTCATCGATGGGCGGATCGTGGATATCGCGCGGACCGGCTTTGTGCTCGGTGCGCTCGTCGTGCCGCGTTTCGTTCTCGACGAGCTCCAGCGCATCGCGGATTCGCCCGATACCATGCGGCGCAACCGGGGCCGGCGCGGGCTCGAGATGCTATCGGCGCTCCAGAAGGATCCGGTCACGTCGGTTGAGGTCAGCGAGGCGACCTATCCCGAGGTGGCGGAGGTGGACGCTAAGCTGATGGCCTACGCACGGGACCACAATGCCGCCATCCTGACCAATGACTACAACCTGAACCGGGTCGCGGACCTCCAGGGAATTCGGGTCCTCAACATCAACGAGCTCGCCAACGCGGTGAAGTCCGTCCTCCACCCCGGCGAGGAGATGAAGGTGCGCATCATCCAGGAGGGCAAGGAGGCTGGCCAGGGCGTCGGCTATCTCGACGACGGCACCATGATCGTGGTGGAGGGTGGAATGCGCTATCTGCACAGTGACGTCCCGATCACCGTCACGCGCGTGCTGCAGACCGTCGCCGGACGCATGATCTTCGCGCAGCCTCGAAGCGACGACGGCTGAGGCGCCCCTGCGCCGATGTCATGACTGCTCCGTTCGCCGCCATCCTGGTCGCCGCCGGCAGCAGCCGACGCATGGGCGACGACAAGCTCTGGACCGATTTCTGGGGACGGCCGACCTGGCGTTGGGGCCTCGATGTCCTGCTCGCTTCTCCCGGCCTGGTCAAGGTGGCGATTACCGTGCCGGCTGACGCGATCGAACGCTTCCGCGAGGCGCTTCCGCCAACCGGCGCAGAGCGCTGTCTGGTGGTGGCGGGCGGCGAGGTTCGCGCCGATTCGGTGATCGCCGGAATCTGGGCGCTCACCCGCGCCGGCCACGATGACGAAACGCTGGTCCTGGTCCACGACGCGGCACGGCCGGCGGTCACGCCGGAACTCGTCGCTCTGGTCGTCAACGCGGTGGCTGCCGGCGGCGAGCGTGCGGTCGTGCCGGTCATCCCACTCGTCGACTCGCTCAAGCGCGTGCGTGGCGGCCGTGTCGTGGCACCGGTCGAGCGGGAGGACGTCGTCGCTGCACAGACGCCGCAGGCCGCACCCCTCGGAGCATTGCGGGCAGCCATCGAGGAGGCGCATGCCTGGGGCCGCCCGATCACCGATGACGCCGGCGCCCTCGCCGCTGCCGGCGTGCCCGTCCACACGGTTCCGGGAGATCCGGGCAACCGCAAGCTCACGCTGTCCGGAGACCTGGCGCCGATGCGTGCGGTGCTCGCCGAGCGCGTGGTCGCTCTCGGGGCGCCGCATGGGGTCGATGGCGGCCGTGTCGGGATCGGTTTTGACGCCCACCGGTTGATGGAGGGCCGTCCCATGCGCCTCGGCGGCCTGACCTGGAACGACGAGCCGCGGGGTCCGCTCGGGCACTCCGACGGGGACGCCGCGCTGCACGCGCTCACCGATGCGTTGCTCAGCGCGGCTCGGCTCCGGGATATCGGCGCTCACTTTTCTGCCGGTACGACCCCGGAAGGCGCCGACTCCGCGCAGCTGCTTGAGCGAGCGGTCTCTCTCCTGGCGGAGCATGGCTGGCGACCCCTGAACGTCGATCTCGTGGTGGCGGTGGCGCGCCCGGTCATCGCGGAGCGTCGCGACGAGCTGGCTGCGCGCATCGCCGACCTCCTCGCCATCAGTGCGACCGCCGTGTCGATCAAGGGGACCACCTCGGACGGCCTGGGCTTCGCGGGCCAGGAGGGAGTCGCCGCCTGGGCGGTCGCGGCCGTCGAGCGCACGGCGTGACCGAGTGGATCGGAGGACGACGGCCGGTGGCCGAGGCACTCGCTGCAGGACGCGAGGCTCATCGGCTCCTCCTCTCGGCGAGCGCAAAGCCGGCTCCGGAGCTCCGCGCAATCACCGATGCCGCCCGCCGCATCGGCCTACCGATCGACCGTGTGCCGGCGGATCAGCTAACCCGGATCGGCGCATTTGATGGCCATCAGGGCGTACTGCTGGAGGTGGGGGAGCGGCGCTGGGCTGGCGTCGCCGAGATGCTCGGCAGCGCGGATGCCCGCAGTCCGCTCATCCTCGTCCTCGAGCATCTTCAGGATCCGACCAACTTTGGCACGCTTCTTCGCTCGGCGGAGGCCGCGGGTGTTGATGGCGTGCTTTTTCCCGAGCGTGGGGCGGCCCCACTGAGTGCGGCGGCGGTCAAGGCCAGCGCCGGCGCCAGCGAGCATCTCCTCATCGGGCGGCTACCGACCATCGGTGAGGCGATTCACGAGCTGAAGGCTGCGGGACTGCGGCTGGCGGCGGCCGATCAGGATGCGCCCGCGTCCGCATGGGAAAGTGACCTGACCGGTCCACTGGCGATCGTGGTGGGCAGCGAGGGGAGCGGGCTTTCGGGTGCGACTCGCCGACGGTGCGACCTGCTGGTCAGCTTCCCTATGGCCGGCCGCGTGGCCAGCCTGAATGCCGCGACGGCCGGCGCCCTTCTCCTGTTTGAAGTGGTCCGCCAGCGCTCGACGTGACCCTCGATTCGGCACGAGATTTGCATTTGCTTTCGGCCATGGACCGCAGCACCGCTCCCACCGCTCCCATCCGACCACCGCGACATCGCCTCTTGCGCGTGATGAGCCCGATGGCCGCCAGCGTCGTCGGCGCGCTCTTCCCACTCCCACGTCGACTTGCGCCGATCCGCCGCTCCATCGATCCGCGCTTGCCTGGACAGATCCTCCGCCGCCCCTGAGTTGCTACACTCGGCTTCACGAGGCCGGGGTAGCTCAATGGCAGAGCAACTGTTTTGTAAACAGTAGGTTGTGGGTTCGACTCCCTCCCTCGGCTCCACGCTTCACCCACGAATCAAGCGTTCGCCGAGGTTCCTCGTGCGCGGAAGACTCGGCTTGACGCCCCAGCTGACGCCCGACACGGCTCGCTGCGAATAGACGTTTCTCAGGGCATCGGCTTAGAGGCAGGCCACTTCGCTCGTGCGGTGCAACAGGGCAAGCTCACCCACGCCTGGACGCAAGCCTCTGCCTCGCTGCCGCTCAACTGGACGCTCATGGGCGTCGCGCGCGGACCACGGCAAGCGGATCCCGTTATCCGCTCGGAGTCATGGTGTGCTGGGGCGAAGGGGCGCGGGTGAGCGCGCCGAGGGGAAATTCGGACACCGAACGCCGGATGCTGGCTCGCCGTGTAGCCTACGCGCGAGCGAATCCCGGGTCCGCGATACGGTCGCTGTGTTGCGAGTGTCGAGCGCTGTCGGGCACCTCTAGCACCATAGGCGCCAAACCAAGCCATACAGGCAAACTGAGTACTTGACGAGGTGCACCGTCGCGACAAACCAGCACCGCGAACCCTTCCGGCTCACCGAAGGCTGGAAACGCGAGCAGACCGAGTCGATCCCACGCGACGTAGGGTGGTACGTCCATCCAGTCGCATTCAGCCGCCGTTGGGGTCTTGCGGGGCACGACCCCGTGGGTCCGATGATTAGAATGGCCGTCCTGACGTCACGCCCTTCGTGCAGCTGGCGCACGACCGGCTCATCACCCAGCGCACGAGGTTCGACTCATGAAGTTCGCCGCAACGCTCCCTGCATCGGACATCGAGCGCGCTAAGGCCTGGTACTCCTCGGTGCTGCATCTCGAACCGACGGAGATCACGGAGAGCGGGGAAGTCTGGTATGAGATCGGCGGCACGCGCTTGATGCTCTACCCGTCCCAGTTCGCGGGAACCAACCAGGCGACCGCGGTCAACATCAGGGTTGATGATGTCGAGGTCAGCGTCGCGGAGCTCAAGGCACGCGGGGCAGTGTTCGAGACTTATGACTTCGGCGATGTGTTTCGCACGGTGGATGGGATCGCAACCTCCGCCGCAGGCGAG
>JBPCKH010000008.1:0-3918 GCA_051004475.1 Candidatus Limnocylindria bacterium
CGACCGAGCTGCACGAGGCGGCGATCAAGGACATCTACGAGCTTGACGGCCCCCTCGTCATGCTGCGCATGGCGGTCGACCGCGAGACCTTCGCTTCGTTCGCCGGGCCTGCCCAGCGGTTGACCGCCATGGACGTCGACGACCTCAACCGCCTCTACCAGCTAGGCTATCGCGCCGGGTTCCCGGCAGCGGTGGTGGAGGACGGCATCTATTACGGCGTGCGCGTCCGGGGGCGGCTCGTGAGCGCCGCGGGAACGCACGCCATCAACCCGCGGGAAGAGATCGGTGTCGTCGGCAACGTGATGACCCACGTCGACTTTTGCGGCCACGACTTCGCCAAGATGGTGACCAGCGCGGTGACGGCGGAGCTGCTCGACCGCGTGACCGACGTGGCCCTCAACGTTCACAATGACAACGTGCCTGCGGTCGCGGCATACGACCGCCTCGGCTACCGTACGCACTGCCAGCTCATCGAGCGCCTCGCCCGACGGCGTGCCGGCGGCTGGGGATTGATGCGACCCATACGAGAGGCAATGCGATTTCCGTGGCCACGCGAACCGAAGTGAACCATGACGTCGCCGATATCGGCCTTGCCGATGCCGGACGGCTGAAGATCGAGTGGGCAGACCGGCAGATGCCGGTGCTCGCCGCCATCCGCGCGCGCTTTGCGATCGAGCAGCCGCTGGATGGTTGGCGAATCAGCGCCCGCCTCCACGTCACGGCCGAGACGGCGAACCTGGTTCGAACACTCGCCGACGGTGGTGCTGACGTGGTGCTGTGCAGCTCGAATCCGCTCTCCACGCAGGACGACGTCGCAGCTTCACTGGTCACCCACTACGGCATCCCGGTGTACGCCATCAAGGGCGAGGATCGAGACTCGTACTACGCCCATATCGGCCAGGCGCTCGACCATCGACCGCAGATCACCATGGATGACGGCGCCGATCTGGTGAACGAGCTACACACCAGGCGCACGGAGCTGTTGGACGAGGTGATCGGCGGGACGGAGGAGACGACCACCGGCGTCATTCGCCTGCGTGCCATGGCCAATGCCGGCAAGCTGCGGTACCCGGTGGTTGCGGTCAACGAGGCGCTCACCAAGCACCTGTTCGACAATCGCTACGGCACCGGACAGAGCGCGATCGACGGCATTCTGCGAGCAACCAATATCCTGTTCGCCGGCAAGACCGTTGTCATCGGTGGCTATGGCTGGGTCGGGCGTGGCATCGCGTCACGCGCGCATGGCATGGGCGCCAACGTCGTGGTCTGCGAGGTCGACCCGGTTCGTGGTCTCGAAGCGGCCATGGACGGCTACCGTGTCATGAGCGCTGCCGCATCGGCGTCAGTTGGAGACGTCTTCATCAGTGCTACCGGCAACCTGAACGTGTGGGGTCGCGATCACTTCCCGGTCATGCCCGACGGCGCGATCCTCGCGAATGCCGGCCACTTCAACGACGAGTTCGAGCTCGCCGCTCTCGAGGAGCAGGCAACCTCGTCCCGCGAGGTGCGGCCGTTCACGCGCGAGTACCTGATGGGTGACGGCCGGCGCATCTACGTTCTTGCCGATGGGCGCCTCGTGAACCTTGGCGCGGCCGAGGGCCACCCCGCACTGGTGATGGATATGAGCTTTGCGAACCAGGCGCTGGGCCTCGAGTGGATGCGCACGCATCTGGATGAACTCGCGCCGAAGGTCTACGGCATCCCCGATGACATCGATCGCGACATCGCCCGTCTCAAGCTCGAGAGCATGGGCATTCGGATCGAGCCGATGACGCCCCAGCAGAAGGCGTACAGCGAGTCCTGGGAATCCGGCACCTAGACCGGTACAGAAATAAAGGTTTTCCAGATGCGCGGACCGAACCTTTAGACCCAATTATCGGCCATGGGGATGGCCCGGGGGGAGAGTGACGGCGACCGGGGCGTGAGCGACGCTCGGGGGGAGACGGTCGCCGCGTTGGCCATCTTCGCGTCCACCGCATACATGGAGCATGCTGACTCGGTTCGTAGGCATCTCGCCGCCTATTACGCGCGACGCCGCCGCGGCAGAGGACCTTCTGCACGAGTCATTCGTGCGGCTGTTGACCGAGTTGGCAGCCGGCCATACGCCACGGCACGTTGGTGCGTGGCTCTTCCGCGTTGGCCTCAACCTCGCTGCCAGTCGCGCGCGCCACCACGGCGTGGTCAGGCGGCGGGCATCCGAGCTTCTGCGACGCGAGGTGGCGCCATCGCCCGAGGATGAGCTCATCGAGCGGGAGGCGGCGGGTGCGCTGACGGGTCGGCTTGCCTCCTTGCCCGATGACGTTCGGGCCGCGCTGCTGCTGAGCGCCCATGGCTATAGCGGAGCCGAGATCGCTCGTCGCATCGGCCGCAGCGAGCTCGCGACGCGCTCGCTGATCTGTCGCCACCGCAGCAGGTTGCGCGACGCCGTCATCGCTGCGTGAAGCCTCACCGCGCTCGTGGGAGGGCGTGTCGGTGGTTATGATCGCGGCTATGGCCCGCGTGAGCAGCCCGATCTTCGTTGGGCGAACGGCCCAGCTCGACCGCCTCCGCCACGCGTTCGAGGGGGCGGCCGATCATCGGCCGAGGATGTGCCTTGTGGCGGGCGATGCGGGCATTGGCAAGACTCGCCTGATCACGGAGTTCGTCGCTGGCATACGAGCAACCGACGCACACATCCTCATCGGCGACTGCCTCCAGGTGGGTGAGACCGGTCTTCCCTACGCACCATTCGTGGGAGCCTTGCGCCCGCTCATTGGTTCGCTGCCGCGTGAGCGGCTCGACGAGCTCATCGGTCCGGGCCGCGCGGAGCTTTCGCATCTGCTGCCGGACCTGGGATCGCCTACGCCACCGAAGCATCGTCGCGGCGACGCCGTTCCTTCGGCGACAGCCGAGCAGGCGCGCCTGTTTGAGATCGTGTTCAGTATGCTGCGTCGTCTCTCCGAGGACGAGCCGGTGGTGTTGATCCTCGAAGATCTGCACTGGGCCGATTCCTCGACGCGCGACCTTCTCCGATTCCTGGTGCGGAACGCGCGGGACTCCCGCTTCCTCTTCATCGCGACGTATCGTTCCGACGAGCTGCATCGCCGGCATCCCCTCCGACCGCTGCTCGCCGAGCTCGATCGCCTGGAGGCGGTAGATGACATCGAGCTCGGCGCGTTCGGGGCGGACGAGCTTGCGGCACAGCTGGCAGGCATCACGGGCGAGCCGCCGCACCCCGAGCTCGTCTCGACGGTCCTCTCCCGATCCGGCGGGAATCCGTTCTTCGCCGAAGAGCTCATGGCGGTCGGCGAGGCCGGGCTGGCGTTGCCGCGCAGCCTGCGAGACACGCTCGACGATCGAGTCCGTCACCTCGAAGGCGACGCGCAGCGCGTGCTTCGCATCGCGTCGGTGGCTGGTGCACGCGTGGACCATCGGATCCTGGCCGAGGTGGCCGACCTGCCCGAGCCGATCCTGACCGAGGCGGTCCGCGAGGCGGTCGAGCACCATCTTCTCGTCCCGACCGCTCCAGAGGAGGTCCCGGGCTATCGCTTCCGCCACGCGCTCGTACGGGAGGTGGTCTACGACGAGCTCCTGCCCAACGAGCGCACCCAGATGCACGCTGCGTACGCGCGTGCCATCGAACGTCGCGCCCAGGGGGATCCGCAGGAGCGCGCCGGCATCGCGGCCCAATTGGCGCACCACTGGCTCAGGGCCCATGACCTCGAGCGTGCGCTGCCGGCGACGCTGGGCGCTGCGCGAGCGGCCGCCGAGGCGTTTGCCTATCCCGAATCCCAGGCCTTCCTCGAGCGCGCCCTCGAGCTCTGGGCAAAGGTAGCGCCCGAAGCGCTCCCATCCGGCATCGATCGCACCGTGATCCTGGAGGCGGCCGCAGAGCCGGTCGCGCAGGCGGGCGACCCCCCGCAATCGATCGCTCTCCTC
>JBPCKH010000009.1:0-4129 GCA_051004475.1 Candidatus Limnocylindria bacterium
ACGCTGCCGCTTGCCGCAGCGCTGCACCCGGTGAACGCGCTCCTCATCTTCTGGGTCGGAATTCAGATCGCGCGGCGCGCCGGCGCGCTGCGACGTCTCCCACCCGCCACCCTCCAGCCCGCCACGATCGAGGCGGCACCGCTCCCGTCGTGAGCATGCTGGTTGACAGGTGGCACGTCGTAACGTTTTCGGGACGCACCACGCGTAGAACGAGGACGAGATGACCGTATTGACCCGAACCCTGCGACGCGTCGTCCGGCGCCGAGACCCGGCGATCGCAAACGTCCCCGAGGCCGACGAGCGGACCCTGGTGGCGGACGCGCCCGCCGTCGAGATCGCCGAGAACGACCCGATCCTCGCCTACCTCCAGACTGCGCCCGGGGCCGTGGACCTCGAGGCGCTGGAGCTCGACTCGCCCGCAAAGGATGCACTGCTCGCCGTCGGCGTGAAGCTGGTGGTGCCGCTCGTGAGCCAGGGCGAGCTGATCGGGACGCTCAACCTGGGGCCCCGCCTCAGCGAGCAGGAATATTCCACCGATGATCGCAGGCTGCTCGACAACCTGGCCGGCCAGGCCGCGCCCGCGCTGCGGGTCGCGCAGCTGGTGCGCCAGCAGCAGGCCGAGGCGCGCGAGCGCCAGCGGATGGAGCAGGAGCTCCAGGTCGCGCAGCTGATCCAGCAGAACTTCCTGCCGCGCGTGCTGCCACAGCCGGCCGGCTGGCAGGTCGAGGCCTACTACCGGCCGGCACGAGCCGTCGGCGGCGACTTCTACGACTTCCTGGAGCTGCCGGGGGGCAAGCTCGGGATCGTCGCGGGCGACGTGACCGACAAGGGCGTCCCGGCCGCGATGGTGATGGCCGCCACTCGCTCGCTGCTGCGCGCCGCCGGGCAACGCCTGCTCGAGCCGAGCAAGGTCCTCGAGCGCGTCAACGAGCTCCTCTTCCCCGACATCCCGGCGCGGATGTTCGTGACCTGCCTGTACGGCGTCCTCGATCCTGCCACCGGCATCCTGCGCTTCGCCAACGCCGGTCACAACCTGCCCTTCGTGCGGACCGATGCGGGCGTCACCGAGCTGCGCGCGACGGGGATGCCGCTCGGCCTCATGCCCGACATGACGTACGAGGAGACCGAGGTCCAGCTCGAGCGCGGACAGCAGATCCTGCTGCACAGCGACGGCATCGCCGAGGCGCACGCCCCGGACCGAGAGATGTTCGGATTCCCGCGCCTGCGGGGCCTCATGGCTGCCGATCCCGGCGGCCCGCGGATGATCGAGCGCCTGCTGGGCGAGTTCGAGCGTTTCACCGGTGCCGACTGGGAGCAGGAGGACGACATCACCCTCGTCTCGCTCCACTGGACCGGGACCGACCCTGCGGGCACCGCCCAGGTCACGCTGGAACCTCCTCGCGGCGCACGGCGGGTGCTCGACGAGTTCGAGCTACCGAGCCAGCCGGGCAACGAGCGGCAGGCGATGGAGCGCGTGGCGACGGCCGTGGAAGACCTCGGCCTCGAGCCGCGACGCCTCGAGAACCTCAAGACCGCCGTCGCCGAGGCGACCATGAACGCGATCGAGCATGGCAACCAGAACCGGGCAGAGCTGCCGGTATCGGTCAGGGCGGAGACCGATGGCACCAACCTCACCGTTTTCATCACCGACCAGGGTGGCGAGCGCCCGATCCCGATCACCGAGACGCCGGACATCGAGGCAAAGCTGGCCGGCCTCCAGAAACCACGCGGTTGGGGGCTCTTCCTCATCCAGAACATGGTCGACGCGATGCGCGTCACGAGCGACGAGCGGCATCACACCATCGAGCTGGTGCTGCACCTGAAAGGAGAAGGAGATGAGCGCTGAGGGCTTCGAGGCGAGGGTCCGCGAGCGCGGCGCCACCGCGGTGATCGACCTCATCGGCGAGATCAATGGCGCAGCGGAGGACGCTCTCGGCACTGCCTACGACGAGGCCGTGCAGGACAAGCCTGAGCGCGTGCTGCTCAACTTCGGCGGCGCCAGCTACATCAACAGCACCGGCATCGCGGTGATCGTCGGCGTGCTGGCGCGTGCGCGACGCGACCGGATCACGATCCTGGCCGCCGGCCTGTCCGAGCACTACCGCCAGATCTTCGAGATCACGCGGCTGGCCGACTTCATGACCATCTATCCGGATGAAGCGAGCGCCGTGGCGTGACGCACGATTCGACAGGAGGATCGAGACCGATGGCCCAGGCAGCGACCAGTGCCCACGTCCGCGGGGTGGACGAGCGAACCAGCATCATCGACATCAGCGGCGAGCTGACGGCAGCATCCGAGAACGAGCTGGGAGCGGCCTTTGCCACCGCCGCAGGCGAGCGGACCCGCACGATCGTCATGAACTTCGACCGCCTCGAGTACATGAACAGCAGCGGCATCGGTCTGTTGGTGACCCTGCTGGTGCGGGCCAACCGCCAGCACCAGAAGATGCTGGCCTGCGGCCTCAACGAGCACTACCGCCAGATCTTCGAGCTCACCCGCCTGGACGAGGCGATCTCGATCCACGCCACCGAGGCCGACGCGCTGGCGGCCGCCGCCCATTGAGACGCGCGCCTCGCAGGCAGGACATCCGTAACGATCCGCGGACGCCGGTCTGCGATATCTGCGGCTGACATCGCAGCAAGGAGTGTCTGTCATGACTCCGACCAAACCGACACCATCACGCGATCCGGTTACCGAAACGTCCACCGACGCGGGCGAGGCTCGCCGCAGCGACGCCGCCAACTGGGCCCGACCGGTCTCCAGCCTGAAGGCTTCGACCACCACCGGCACCACCGACCTCGTGCGCGGGCGACGGCCGATGGGCGCCATCCAGGGATTCGGCCAGCTCTGGCAGAAGACGTTCCGGGTCCGGCTCGACGGAGCCGGCGTGACGCCTCCCGAGGTCATTCGCACCTGGCGCGAGCACTTCTGCGAATTCTGGCCGGCGAACGCGCGGTTCCACGCCCCGCTGACCGGGATTGCGCCTGGTGCAGTCGCACTTCTCGATGGCCGGGCGCCTGGAGGGCTGACCCTTTCCACCGGCGTGCTGGTCCTCTATTCGGACGATGAGTCATTCACCTTCATGACGCCCGAAGGACACATGTTCGCCGGTTGGGTGACCTTCAGCGCCTATGACGATGGCGCGACGACGGTGGCCCAGGCGCAGGTGCTGATGCGCGCCCAGGACCCGATCATCGAGCTCGGCATGCGGTTTGGCGGGCATCGCCAGGAGAATCAGCACTGGGAGATCACGCTCCGCAACCTCGCCGCACGATTTTGCGTCGATGCGGTGGCCTCCACGCAGGTGGTCTGTGTCGACCCGCGCCGGCAATGGCGGCGCGCGACGAATCTACGGTACGACGTGGGGATGCGATCCACCATCCACATGCTGGGCCGTCCGATCCGCTGGCTGCGCCGCGGCCGCTGATTCCCGATTCGCTGCCTGCACCATCTCCGCGCCAGGCGTGGCTGATATTCGTTACGCTCCGCTCGTGACCCAGATTCCCCGGCGACGCGTGAGGTTGCGGCGGTGAACGACGCAGCCCATGACGCGGTCGTCGTCGGGGCCGGTCCGAATGGGCTGGCGGCCGGGATCGTGCTGGCCCGCGCCGGGCGCAGCGTTCACCTTTTCGAGGCGCGCGACACCATCGGCGGCGGCTGCCGCTCGGCTGAGCTAACGCTGCCCGGCGTCCTCCACGACGTGTGCAGCGCCATCCACCCTCTGGGACGTTCGTCACCGCTGTTTCGCGAGCTGGAACTGGAGAAACACGGCCTGGAGTGGATCGAGCCGCCGATCCAGATCGCTCATCCGCTCGACGACGATCGCGCCGCCCTGGTCCGTCGGGACGTGGATGCCACCGCGGCCACGTTCGAGAACGACGGTGACGCGCGCGTCTACCGCCGCTGGATGACGCCACTCGCTCGCGATTGGGAGCTCATCGTGCGCGAGCTGCTCGGGCCCTTGCCTTTGGGAGCGGTTCGCCACCCGGTGGCCCTCGGTCGATTCGGTATACCGGCGCTGCTTCCGGTGACCGCCGTGGCGCGTCGCTTCCGGTCGCCTGTCGCGCGAGCACTGTTGGCAGGCGTGGGTGCCCACTCCTTCCTTCCCCTCTCGGCGCCGATGACCGG
>JBPCKH010000010.1:0-15460 GCA_051004475.1 Candidatus Limnocylindria bacterium
GAACTACCGTCAATTTGACCACGGGCAGCCTGGATGACTAGCGGCTACCGCCCTCGGCGTTCGCCAAGCCGACAAGCACATCGCCGAGCGCCCTCGCGCGGATCCTTGGCCCCTTTCGGTGGAGCCACCTGCCCCTCAGGGTGCCACGGAGCCACTCCACCGGATCGTCATCTGGTAGAGGTCCCGTCCGGGTTCGGGGTCGGCGGCTCGCCATGGAGGGTCGTCGGACACGGACCACTGCCCGATCGCGCTCCCGTTGACAAACCGATCGACCCATCTGGATCGATCGGCCACAACGCTGCGCGGCCACAACGGCTGTGCCATGATTCGGCCGTGGTCGTCGCGACGTGAAACTCGCGTTCATCGGCACCGGCGGGATCGCGACCTGGCACCTCGACGGACTCGTCGAGCTACTCGAAGGCGCCGCTCCAGCCGCGCCCGAGGGGTTCGAGCTCGTCGCGGTCGCCGATCCGCGACAGGCGGTCGCGGATGTCCTCGCGGATCAGGCGCGGGACCGGCTCGGGACTCGACCGACGGTGTACACGGACTATCGCGAGGTGATCGAACGCGAGTCCCTCGATGCGGCCAGCGTTCTCGTTCCCCACCATCTTCACTGGTCGATCGCACGCGACTGTCTGGATGCCGGTCTGCATCTGCAACTGCAGAAACCGATCGCCCTCACCATCGCCGAGGGCCATCGGATCATCGAACACGCCGCATCGCGGCAGCGGTCGATCGTCGTCTCGGAACCGTCGATCCTCGGACGGGAGACCCGGGCCATCATCACGGCCCTGCGCGACGGCGCCCTGGTCGGACCACCGACGTTCCTGATGGATCACGCAGTGACCACGCTCAAGGGCGGATTCTTCGCAAACACGCCGTGGCGACACCTCAAGGGGATGGCCGGTGCCGGTTGGTTCGTCGACCATGGCGTCCATCGGGCCAATTGGTTCCTCGAGGTGTTCGGCTCGGTCGCCAGCGTCCAGGGTGTCGCCGCCATGCTGGAGCCGGTCCGTGGTGACGTCGAGCATGGGACGTTCGACGTGGATACCGAGGACTGCGCGATGGCGATCCTCCGGTTCGCCGGCGGCGTCCTGGGGTCCTGGTTGGTTGCGTCGGCGGGACACGGCGCCGCCCATAACCTCGTGCGCGTGTATGGCCCCGCCGAGGTGGCTGACGTCGATGCCGGTTTCGTCCAGCGCGATGAAGGGCCACCAGTCGGCTTGTATCAGGCGATCGAGCCGTTCCTCGACGAGCACGTCCCACGACACCCGATCGCCCACTCGTTCGCGGAGCTGGCCGACCTCGCAAGCAACGGGGTCCAGCCGATCGGCAGCGCCGGCCGGGCGCTAGAGGCGCTCGCGATCGTCTATGCCTGCCTCGAAGCGGCAGGACGGGACACCGCCGTGGCCGTCGCGGACGTCCTGTCCGGAGCAGCGCACACGTACGAGGACTCCATCGTGGCGGCTCGCTCGCGACTCGCGAGCCACAACCCCGCGCGACTCTCGTAGCGCGTCTTGGTCGCGACGGTCGGATCGGTGCGTGGGGATACCGGCGGCTTCGCTCTGTGTCGCGACACACAAGCCGTCGCGATCAGGGCCGATCATCCATGCGTGAAACGGTCGGATAAGTCGAGCGAAACGCTCGACGCCCCACGCTCATCGCCACAGCGCAACGGACGGGATACGTGGTTGATAACGGCGGAGTGAATCGGTCCTCCGCTACCATCGACGACATGCCACCGGTCGTGCCGTCGCCTGATCAGCTCCCGTTCTTCGAGGAGCTGGCGTCGCTTCCCAGACCGCGCCGGCCGCACTTGCGCATCCAGCCGCCGCTCCTCGCCGACCTCACCGCGCGGCAGCGCAAGGCGGTCACCCACCCGGCGGGTCCGCTCCTCATCGTGGCGGGCGCCGGGACCGGCAAGACGACGGTCATCACGCGCCGCATTGCGTGGCTGATCGCCGAGAAGCGCGCGCTGCCGTCGGAGATCCTGGCTCTGACGTTCACCGACCGGGCGGCGCTGGAGATGGTGGAGCGCGTCGATCGGCTGGTCCCGTACGGCCAAACCGATGCGGCGATCAGCACCTTCCACGCGCTCGGCGACCGACTCCTGCGCGAGCACGCCCTAGAGGCAGGCCTCTCAGACCGGTCGACCGTGCTGAGCCGCGCCGAGCAGATCATCCTCCTGCGCGAGCACCTGTTCGAGCTGCCGCTGGATCGATACCGGCCGCTCGGCGACCCGACCCGCTTCCTGTCGGCGCTGGTGACGCTGATCGGCCGCCTCCGTGACGAGGACATCACGCCTGCCGCCTACCTGGCCGTCGCTGCTGATCTGCAACGACGCGCCGGCGAGCGTCCCCAGGATGGCTCCCTGGTCGAGGAGGCTGCCCGGCACGCCGAGCTGGCCGCCGCCTTCGACGCCTACGAGCGCCTGATGCGCACAACCGATCGGCTCGACTTCGGCGACCAGGTCGGGCTCGCGCTGCGGCTCCTGCGCGACTACCCCGGCGTGCTGGACGAGGAACGCGCCCGCTACCGGTACATCCTGGTCGACGAGTTCCAGGACACGAATCACGCGCAGTGGGAGATCGTCCGGCTCCTCGCTCGGCCGCATGCCAACATCACGGTTGTCGGCGATGATGACCAGAGCATCTATCGCTTCCGCGGCGCGGCGCTGGGGAACATCCTCGGTTTCCGCGCCACGTACCCGAAGGCGACCAGCGTCGTGCTGGTCGATAACTATCGCAGTCGCCAGCCGATTCTGGACGCGGCGCATCGGCTCATCAGGCACAACGATCCCGATCGCCTGGAGGCACGCGAGGGGCTCGACAAGCGCCTCCGATCCCGGTTGCGCTTCGACCGCCCGGAGCCACCCGCCGGACCGATCGACCTGCTGGCCTTCGCCACCGGGTCAGACGAGGCCGATGCGGTCGCCGACCGAATCGGCGTCTCCATCCGCGCCGGGCGCCGGGCTGGAGACCACGCCATCCTGTTGCGCGGCAACCGCGATGCCGATCCCTACCTCCGCGCGCTGAACATGGCACGCATCCCATGGCGCTTCAGCGGCACCGCGGGCCTGTACCGCCAGTCGGAGGTTCGCGTCCTGATCAGCTTCCTGCGGGCGGTGAACGATCCGGATGATTCGGTCAGCCTGTACGACCTGGCCACCAGCGAGATCTACGGCCTGTCCGCCTCCGATGTGACCCTGGCGCTGACCAACGCACGCCGTCGGCGCAGCAGTTTGGCCGTCGCGCTGGCGGATGCCGTCGCCGATCCGGAGCGCTCGCCGTTCGGCCTGCGCGCGATCGAGGTCGTGCAGCGGCTCCTGGCCAGCCTGGAGGCGCATCGGGCCATGAGCACGGAGAAGAGCAGTGGCGAGCTGCTCTATCACTTCATCTCGGCCAGCGGGTGGCTGGCGCGCCTGGCGCACGAGGGACGCGAGACCGGCGAGGAGCGGCTCGCCAACGTGGCACGCTTCTTCGAAATCGTGAGGCGGCAGGGAAGCCTGCTGCGGGATGATCGGCTCCCGTTCCTGGTCGCGCAGCTCGACACCCTGATTGAGACCGGTGACGACCCGTCGACCGCGGACGTTGATCCCGACGAGGGCGATGCGGTGCATGTCCTGACCTATCACAAGGCGAAGGGCCTCGAGTTCGGTGTCGTCTTCATGGTTGGCCTGGTGGACGATCGTTTTCCGGGCCGGGATCGGCGCGACGCGCTGGAGCTGCCGGACGGATTGGTGAGTGGTCCCGCGCTTGACGCAGACCAGCACGTGGCGGAGGAACGTCGCCTCTTTTACGTGGGCATGACCCGCGCGCGTGAGGAGTTGGTGCTCTGCACGGCGCAGGACTACGGTGGCCGGCGATCGCGCGGAATCAGCCGCTTTGTCGCGGAAGCGCTCGACCTGCCACCGGCGACCCCGGTCGAGACGATTCGGCCCGACCTGCTCGAGCAGCTCGCGCGTAACCAGACCGTGCCGGCCGAGCCCACAGCCCCGGCCGCGAAGGCGCGGATCGGCGATCGGCCGCTGCGGCTCAGTTACGGACAGATCAACGACTATCTCGAGTGCCCGGCAAAGTACCGCTACGGGCACATCGTGCGCATCCCGACCCCGGCATCGCATCAGATGGTCTACGGGCGCGCGCTGCATGCCGCCGTGCAGGCGTACCACCGTCGCCAGATGTCGGGCGGCTCGTTGACCCTCGAGGAGCTGCACGCGGCGCTTGACGCGAACTGGGAGTCGATCGGCTTCCTGACGCGAGCTCACGAAGAAGCACGACGTGCCGCCGCCCATGAGACGATCGCGCGCTTCTGGGAAGAACAGCAGCGTGATCCCGCGCGTCCGACAGCCGTCGAGCGTGACTTCACGGTGGCCTTCGGCCAGGACCGTCTGCGCGGCCGTTACGATCGCGTGGACCGTGACGTCGCCGGTCGGGTCGTGATCACTGACTACAAGTCGAGCGACGTGCGCGACCTTACCACCGCCAATCGGCGCGCGCGAGAGTCATTGCAGCTATCGATCTATGCCCTGGCCCACGAGGCTGAGAGTGGGACGCTGCCTGACGAGCTTGCGCTTCACTTTCTCGAGTCGGGCATCGTGGGCCGCGTCGCGCCGACCGAGAAGCGCCTCCAGAAGGCTCAGGCCGAGCTGAACCAGGCGGCTACCGGCATCCGTGCCCGTCACTTCGAGGCGACGCCGAGCGCGATGCGCTGCGGCTACTGCCCGTTTCGCGAGATCTGCCCCGACGCCGCGCGGTGAGCGGACGCAATCGGATCATCGTGGCGGCCCTGATCCTGTCGGGGCTGATGGTCGGGTTGATCCTGGTGGCCGTGGCCGGGAGCACCTGTCCGATCGACACCGATGCCCAGCCCTGCCCCGATGCGGCGCGCAATCGCGCGATCGTTGTGGCGTTGACCTCGGTCAGTGCAGGACTGCTCGTGACGCCGTTCGCATTCCTCGGGGAGGTGATGGCGCGCCGCCGCATCGTCTATCGTGGCGCGTGGTCTCGCGCGGCGCGCCGCGGCATCCTGGTCGGCCTCGCCATCGCGGCGCTGGCAGGCCTGCGCCTCGGTGGCGTGCTCAGCGTTCCGATCGCCATCTTCGTTATCATCCTCGCCGCCGTGCTCGAGTGGTTCGTGGCTCGGCGCGAACCTTAGCTCGGAGGCTGCGATGTCGACTCTCGTCCCGAACGATCGCCTCGCGGCTGCCGTGGCGCAGGTGACTCCGGAGGCGCTCGAGCTCTCTCATCGAGTGCATGCCAACCCTGAGACAGCGTTCGAGGAGCGGATGGCATCGGGGTGGACGGCGGAGCTGCTCGAGCGTCACGGATTTTCTATCACGCGGCCTGCGGGGGGTCTCGACACCGCCTTCGTCGCACGCTGGCCGGGTCGCGGCAGCGGCCATGTCATCGCGTTCGCCGGCGAGTACGACGCGTTGCCCGACGTCGGGCACGGATGCGGGCACAACCTGATGTGCTCGTCGAGCGCCGGCGCCGCCATCGCCGCGGCGCAGGTGCTCGGCCGTGAGTTTGATGGCGAGATCCGCTTCATCGGGACGCCGGCGGAGGAGGCGGGCAACGGCAAGGTCCACCTGATCAAGGTCGGCATCTTCGACGAGGTCGATGTGTGCCTTCAGGTCCATCCCGCCGACAACACCAGCTCGGAGATCATGTGCCTGGCGATCACCGAGGTGGGGGTCACCTTCCGCGGCACGCTGGCGCACGCGAGCGCCGATCCATGGCTCGGCAAAAACGCGCTCGATGCGATCGTCCTGCTCTACACCATGATCAGCCAGTGGCGTCAGCACCTGAAGCCGGGCGAGCGGGTGCACGGCATCATCACCCACGGTGGGGCGGCTCCGAACGTCGTGCCGGACCTCACGGTCGGGCGCTGGTATCTGCGGTCCCCGGTCGACGACGACCTCGAGCCGATGATCGAGAGATTCCGCGGGATGGCGGACGCCGCCGCCGCGGCAACCGGCTGCACGGTCGAGGTCAGCGAAGACCCGTCCGCCCGCAGCCGAACGATGCTGAACAATCCCACGCTGCTCGAGGTCTGGCGACGCCACTTGGCTGATGTCGGCCTGACCGATGGACCGATCGACCCCAACGCCGGCAGCACCGATATGACCAACGTCAGCCACGAGCTGCCCACGATCCATCCGTACATCGCGATCGCGCCGCCCGGAACGCCCGGGCACTCGCATGTGTTCGCCGCGCACGCAGGTGGATCCGACGGAGACGAAATGCTGCCGAAGGCGATCACCGTTCTGGCCGCCACGGCCGTCGAGCTCCTGTCGCGCAAAGACCTCGTGGACCGCGCGTGGAACGAGCTGCGAGCGCAGGGGGGCGGCAGGAGGCGAGAAGGCTGAGCGATATCCTGGCTGGCCAGCCGGCGGATGCGTCCCTGCTGGCCGAGATCTACGACATTGAGCACGACCAGATCGACGAGGACCTGGTCTTCTATCGCGAGCTGGCGCGTCGCAATCCGGGAGCGGCAATAGATCTGGGCTGTGGATCCGGACGGCTCTTCGAACCCCTGCTGGCAGGGGGAGCCACGCGGATCGTCGGCATCGACGGGTCGCCGTCGTTACTCGAACGCGCGGAGGCGCGGATCGCGGCCTTTGATGGCCTCACCGCTGCGAAGGTCGAGGGTCGCATCGAGCTCAGCCTCGCCGATGTCCGTCGCGTTGCTCGCAGCGACCGATTCGAGCTCGCCATCCTGGCCGGCGTACTCGCCCACCTCGATGGGCCAGAGGAGGCGGTGCGCGCAATCGCTTCTGCGACCCAGCTGCTGGCGAAGGGCGGCGCGCTCGTGCTCGATACGCTTGGACCGGGGGGCCTGCCTCCCCACGATCTTCCGTTGAGCGTGGACTGGGAGCGCACCGATAGCGGTCGGCGCATCGTGCGTCGCAGCCGGATCGAGCGGAGGGAAACGCCGGAGGGCCTCCGGGTGGCATACGCGACGCTCACGGACGTGGTTCGGGCCGATGGTACGATATCCCGGCTGCCGGCCAGCTTCCTACTCTGGTATCCATCGCCAGCGGTGATCGTTGCCCTCGCTGCTGAGGCGGAACTGGCGGTCGAAGCGGTCTTCGGGTCTCACGACCTGGAGCCGCTTGATGAAGATAGCGAGCGGTGCATCGTCATCGCACGATCGACACGGGCTGTCCGGGCAAGGAGTGAGGGATGTCAGGCGAACAGATCCGGCTCCTGGTGGTGGAGGACGTTCCGCAGGTCGCGTCCCACGTACGAGCGCTCCTCCAGTCGCAGTCGCAGATCAAGATGCTCGACGTGGTGACCGCCGGAGACCGGGCGGTGCTTGGCGTGAGCGAGATGCGTCCCGACGTCGTCATCGTCGACGCGCTCCTCCAGGGAAGAGTCAGCGGCGCGCAGGTTGCGGAGCAGATTCGTCGCGCCGACCCCCAGGTCGGCATCATCATGCTCACCGTCCCGCAGAACCCGGTGCGCGAGGATACGGAGCGCGGCATCGACGCCGTCCTCAAGATGCCATTCACCGGCTTCGATCTCACCACCATGGTCCGCAGGGTTGGGGAGACACGTGCCGTCGAGTCCGCCCGTGCGGGTTCCCTGGTCGTGAGCCTCTTCAGCCCGAAGGGTGGTGTCGGGCGAACGACGCTGGCCTACAACATCGCGGTGGCACTCGGCCAGGACCATCGCGTCTGCCTGGTCGACGGGTCACTCCAGTTCAGCGACCTGCGCGGCTTGCTCCGCGTGCCGGCGGTGGCTCCCAGCATCGTCAACCTGCCAACGGATCGGATCAAGGAGTCCGACCTGACCGACGTCGCCTTGCGCGATCCTTCAGGGATCGACATCCTGCTTGCGCCCCCACGGGTCGAGATGGCCGAGATGGTCACCACGCGCGACATCGAGAAGGTGCTCTCCCTGTTGCGGCAGCTGTACGAGTTCGTGATCATCGACACGCGGGCCGCCCTTTCCGACGATGTGCTCGTCTTTCTCGATTCGGCAGACCTGATCCTCCAGGTCCTCACGTACGATTCAATGGCGATCCGCAGCCTGGCGATGTCAGCAGAGACGTTCACCGCAATCGGGTACCCACCCTCGAAGCTGGCGACAATCCTGAACCGATCCGACGCCTCGGGCGGATTTGACAAGGCGGACGTCGAGCAGGCATTGGGATCGAAGATCGACTTCGAGATCGTTTCTGACGGCCGGCTCGTGCTGCAATCCAACAATGAGGGCAGCGCGTTTGTCACCTCCAGCCCCGACTCGCCCATCGCGAAGGGCGTGCGACGGATTGCCGATTCGCTCGCCGCGCACCTGCGTGAGCGGACGCCCGCCCTGGTGAAGCACTAGCCGTCCGGTGCCCGATCGACTCGATCCGCGCGCAATCGGCGTGTTCGACTCGGGAGTCGGCGGGCTGACCGTCCTATCCGAGTTGCGCGCTCGGCTGCCGCACGAATCCACCATCTATCTCGGCGACAACGGCCGCGCGCCGTACGGACCACGACCCGCCGACGAGGTGCGCAGCTTCACGCTCGAGGCGGTCGATTGGCTGCTCGACCAAGACGTGAAGCTGCTCGTGCTGGCCTGCAACACGGCCACCGCGCGCGCCCTCGACGCCGTGCGCCAACGGTCGCCTGTGCCCGTCATCGGCGTCGTTCGGCCGGGTGCCGTGGCCGCCGCGTCGGCAACGCGCACCGGGCACGTGGCGGTCGTCGCCACCGCTGGCACGGTCGAGTCGGGAGCGTATCCCGACGCGATCATCGAGGCCACCCCAGGGATGCGGGTTGCTCAGCTTGCCTGTCCCGAGCTGGTGCCGATGGTCGAGGCAGGCGTGCTGGGTGGCCGTCGTGCCGAATCGGTCCTGCGCGCCTACCTCGACCCGCTGCTGCATGGCACGCCGCAGATCGACACGCTCCTCCTTGGCTGCACGCACTACCCGCTCCTGCGGCCGGTGATCGAGAGCATCGTCGGTAAGCGCGTCGCGGTCGTGGACTCGGCGTTCACCACGGCACTTGCCGTTGAGGACCTGCTTGACGCGCTCGGCACGCGGTCGAATCACGGCCGGGGCGGGGAGCACCGGGTGGCGACGACGGGCGATCGCACCGCGTTCGTGCGCGTCGCATCGCGACTCTTCGGCGATCGTCTCCCGGGGGTGGAGGCCGTGCGGATCAAGCCCGCGGGCGCCGTTCCCGTAGACTGATCGGCATGTCACGACATACAACTCGCTTAGGTGCGGGGATCCTGGTCGGGAGCCTGCTGGCGTTCGGCGCCAGCGTCGCCTCGCGTGAGATCGTGCGCCGCGCCGGGTCCAGGCTGATCGACTGGGAAGCCGTCCGCGAAATCGCGCATCGACGCCTGGGCGAGGCGGCGACTCCGATCCCGCCGGCTCATCGCGCCGAGGCGGAGGCGTTCTACCGGGCGACGCTGCTGCGCATCGAGCCCATCGTTGCCGAGGAGATCGGTTCCGAGCTGCCCGCGGCGCTCGAGACACCGTCGGTCGTCGACCGGCTCCAGTGGGTCGACCTCAACCTCGCCACGTTCAAGGTTCTGTTCGAACGGATCGAGCACACACTACTGGCCAGCCAGGAAGGGCCGGATACGGCCGGCCGCGCGATGTCGCGTTGGGTCAACCGCACCGTCGGCAACCAGCAGCTCGGATTCATGCTGGCGTTCCTTGGTCGCAAGGTGCTCGGTCAGTACGATGTGAGCCTGCTGGCGGCGGGGCCGACTCGGGGTCGCCTCCACTTCGTGGAACCGAACATCATCGCCACGGCCGCTACCATGCGGGTCCCGCGCGACGAGTTCCGCACCTTCATCGCCCTGCACGAAGCGACGCACGCGTTCGAGTTCGAGGCGCACGCCTGGCTGCGCCCGTACTTCGCCGGCCTGGTGGCGGAGACGGTGGAGCAACTGGCGGCCGAGTCCGGTGGGCTGATGGGGCGCGTGCGCGAGGCCGTTGTCGGAGGTGAGGGCCACTGGATCGAGCGCATCCTGACGCCGGCGCAGCGAGACACGTTCAATCGCACCCAGGCGCTGATGTCGCTGCTCGAGGGATACTCGAATCACGTCATGAACGCAGCGGGCGCGCGAATCCTGCCGGGCTTTGCTGAGCTGCATGATCGTTTCGAACGGCGTGGCGAGCATCGGGGAGCGCTCGAGCGGGCGATCATGCGCCTGACCGGCCTAGACCTGAAGATGGAGCAGTACGCTGCAGGCGAGCGATTCGCCGATCGCGTCATCGCGCAGCGCGGGCAGGCATTCCTCAACCGCGTGTGGACCGGTCCGGAGCTGCTTCCCTCGCTCGATGAGATCCGCGCACCCGACACCTGGATCACGCGCATCGAGGGGAACGCACCCTGAGCGAGGCAGCCGAACTCACCATCCTGGCCACGCCGATCCTCGGCGCGCCACTTTCACGCGAGCTGCTCGGCCGCATCGAGTCCACGGATGGGGTGCGCTGCGCGCGCATCGCTGCCGACGGCCGCATCCACGGCGACGCCGACGAAGCTGCCTTCGACGAAGCCGAGGTCCTGCTGCTCGGCTCGGTCCCGGCATCGGTGCTCGACCACATCGTGACCCGCTCGACGCGCCTGCGCTGGATCCATTCGGCGGCAGCTGGGGTCGACCGCGTCACGACTCCGGTCGTGCGCGCGCGCGGCCTCACCGTGACCAACGCGCGCGGGGTCTTTAGCCGGCCAATTGCGGAGTACGTGGTCATGATGTCGCTGGCCATCGCCAGACGGCTCCCGCAGCTCATGGAGCTTCAGCGCGAGCGGACCTGGCAGCCGTTGCGCGGTCGCGAGCTCTCGCAGCTCACGGTCGGAATAGTCGGGTACGGCAGCATCGGGATCGAGCTGGCTCGCCTGCTTGCGCCATTCGGATCGCGCATCCTCGCCACCCGACGGCACCCGGAGCGCGGCGCCGGCGACGCTACGAACGTGGAGCTGCACGGGCTCGAACAGCTCGACGAGGTGCTGCGCGCAAGCGACATCGTGGTCGTGGCCGCACCCCTGACCGACGAGACAGCCGGGATGATCGGTGCGGAGCAGCTCACGCAGATGCGCGAGGATGCCTGGCTCATCAACATCGCACGCGGCCGGTTGATTGATGAGATCGCCCTGCGCCGAGCCCTCACTTCGGGTTGGATCGGCGGAGCAGTCCTTGACGTTTTCGGCGAGGAGCCGCTGTCGCCCGATTCGCCGCTGTACGACACGCCGAACCTCGTCATCACGCCTCACACGAGCTGGGCGTCGGACCGCGTGGCCGAGCGAACCGTCGACCTGTTCATCGAGAACCTGCAGGCATTCCAAGCCGGCCATCTGATGCGCAACCTCGTCGACCTCGCGGCGGGCTACTAGTCGATGCAGGTCACCATCGTCGGGCTTCCCGGCAGCGGCAAGACGACCGTCTTCAATGCCCTCACCGGGGGCCATGCCGAGACCGGCGGTTTCTCGGGCAGTCGGGCGGCGCCGAACATGAGCGTCGTTAAGGTGCCCGACGAGCGACTCGACAAGCTCTCGGCGCTCTTCAAGCCGAGGAAGACCACGTACGCCGACGTCACGTACGTCGATGTCGCGATCCCGGCGGGCGCCGCGCGCGACGGAACCGTGAACCCGGACGTGTTGGCCCAGATTCGGAACGCCGATGCGCTCGTCCACGTGGTGAGGGCGTTCGACGACCCGACCAGCCCCACGTCGGCCGATCCGTGGCGCGACGTGGAGGACCTCGACCTCGAGTTCACCGTGGCTGACCTGACCGTCATCGAGAAGCGACTCGAGAAGCTGAAGACCCAGGGTCGCCATGGATCGCAGGCCGAGCGAGAGCTGGCGCAGCGCGAGCTGGAGGTGCTCGAGCGCGTGGAGCCGCACCTGTCCGATGGCAAGCCGATCCGTTCCTTCGGCCTGACCGCCGACGAGGAGTTCCTGCTGCGCGGCTATCGGTTCCTCACCCAGAAGCCGGTGCTGGTGGTGCTGAACATCGATGATGGCCGCCTGCCGGAGGTTGCCACGCTGGAGGAGGCCGGCCGAGCCCGATACGCCCAGCCGCACACCGACATCGCGGCGCTGGCCGGTCAGATCGAGGCCGAGATCGGCGAACTGCCGGAGGAGGACGCCCGGCTCTTCATGGATGACCTCGGCATCACTGAGCCGTCGCGTGGCCGGGTCATCGGCCTCACGTATGCCCTGCTTGGCCTGTTCAGCTTCTTCACCGCCGGCGAGGACGAGTGCCGTGCCTGGACGCTGCGCGTCGGATCAACCGCCGTCGACGCCGCCGGAGCCATCCACTCCGATCTGGCCCGCGGCTTCATCCGCGCCGAGACCATCGGGCAGGAGGACCTGATCGCATGCGGCTCGACCGCCGAAGCTCGCAAACGAGGCCTGCTGCGTCAGGAGGGCAAGGCCTATCTCGTACGCGACGGCGATGTCCTCGAGGTCCTGTTCAACGTCGCACGGTGAACTCATTTCACTCCGAAATATCGGTTGAATCCCGCGCGCGCCCGCCCGAGGCAGCGAATTGGGCTGGCCTCATGAACGTGTGGGCAAAGAAGAACGGCGACGGCGTGCATCATCATGTGTTCCGTTGATCCGCGACGGGTGTGACTCGACGCGCTAGGAGCGGTCCATCTCCGCCACGATCGAGCGAAACTCGTCGCTCTGGTCCACCAGGTAGGTGTCCGCCGCCTCCATCCCGACGCTCATGCTGGCCCGCAGCTTGTCGTCGCCGATGTAGGTGAAGCCATGGGACCGCTCGAGCTCGCGAGCGATCGCCTCGACCAGCGTGTCCTCCTCGAAGGTCTCAATGATCGCGGTCCGCGCTGCAACCACCATCGAGGCGAACTGCTCTGGGGTATGGTCGAGCTCGGAGACGAGGACCGCGTCGGTCAGCAGGTCAGTCGCACCCTCATGGAGCTCGTAGAAGAAGAGTCGCATCCACCGATGATAGACCGATGACCGAGACGCTGATCGTGGGCGGCCTGACGATCGACCAATTCACCGATGGCTCGGTTGCACCGGGCGGCTCGGTGCTGCACGCCGGCCTTGCGATCCGCGCCGAGGGTGCGAACCTGACCACCCTCACGGTGGCCGGTGACGAGCCCGCGGCCCGCGATGGTCTCGTGTGGCTCGGCGAGCTCGGTCGGCTGGCGCATCAGCACACTCCTTCCACGACGGCGTATCGGCACGAAGAACGAGGCGGGATGCGCGTGCTCATCCTGGGCGCGCGCGCTGAGCCGATCCGGGCCGGTGGCCTGCGTGACCTCAAGCGACCCGACGTGGCGCTCGTCGCACCCATCGCGGACGAGGTCGAACCATCCCTCGTAGACGCGCTGCGGGATGAGTTGCGGCCAACCTGGGTTGTGATGCTCATCCAGGGATGGCTGCGGCATCTCGTGGAAGGTGAGGAGGTGCTGCCGCTGGCGCTCGATGCACTGTCGGCCGCGCAGGACCGCGCCATCGCCGACGCCGATGTGATCGTGGTCAGCACGGAAGACCTGATCGAGGCGCCGGACGACCCGTTCGCGCAGGCGGCCGAGCTCCGCGACCGGGCTGGCAGCAAGCCGATCATCGTCGTCACACTCGGAACCGAGGGCTACCTGCTCGATGATCCGGCACGGAACCGCGTTGTGGCAAGCGTGCCCCGCCGCATCGTGACCGGCGTCTCGGCCGTGGGCGCCGGCGATGCGTTCGGCGCCGGGCTGGCCGTCAACCTGGCTCGTGGCGCGACGCCGGTTGCCGCGGCCGACCTCGCCACCGATTGCGTGATCAGCATGCTCGAGGGACGCCGGACCTAGGCTACTCGTCTGGCCTCACGGGTGGCGCGACGCTCGGCTGCGGCGACCCATCGGCGCAGGCGCCTCAGCCGGCGCTCGACGGCGATACGGGTGCGTCCGACGTCCTGCATCGAACCGCCGCGACCCAGCGCGAAGGCAATATCGAGGACTCGGGATGCCGCCGCGGCCGCATCCATCGCACCGGCCAGGTCACCGCGGTGGCGCTCGCGGATGCGGGCCACTTCGATCCAGCCTCCTGCGGCGTCCACCGACGCCCGACGCGTTCCGAGCGTCCAGAGCTGCTCGGCCCGTTCCACGTGGCCGAGCGCGATGAGCAGGCGTGATGCGACACGTCGGAGCGCGTTGGCCTCCGCGGGATCGGCCGTCACCGCCTGCGCGGCTTCCACGAGCTCGAGCGCGTCGTCGATGGCGCCGGCACGCAGCAGTTCGAGCGCCATGCCGCGTGGGTCGAGGACGGGCGCATCGCGCCACCCACCTGAACGCAGTCGACACAGCTCGGCCTCGAGCAGGACGAGGCTGACGACATCCTGAAAGTTATGATCGAGCACCTTGGCCAGGATGTCCGGTGATCCTCCGCGCAGGTAGCCGAAGTATCGCGCCGGCACCTCACTGCCCGGGCAGTCGGAGCTGCGGTGCACCCCGAGCACGCCAGACTCCACGTCCGCCAGCCGTGCGCCGCCGAGCGGACGTCGGAAGAGGCGTCGCGCGTCGGGAAGCAGATCGTCGTGCGCGGCCGGCAGCGCTGACTGGTCGCGAAAGAGGCCATGGAACGTGAGCCGCGCGGCGAGCATGGGCAGGTCGAACGTGCGCCCGTTGTAGGTGACGATGCGTGCCGAGGAGGCGAGGTCGGCCACCACTGCTCGCAGGAGGGGCGGCTCATACGGGTAGTCCGGGAGGAGGTACTGGCGGACGCGAATGCGACCGTCGGACACGCGCGCCACGCCGGCCAGGAAGATGACCGTGCCGGCGCCGGTTGAGAGTCCGGTCGTCTCCGTGTCGAAGTAGGCGGCAGGAGCGAGCCCTGTTAGCGCATCCACGGTCTCCGTGGATGCCGCAACGCTGCGCTCGACCACGAGCACCGTGCCATTCGCGGTGACGTCGGTACGGGCGTCGAACCAGCGGGCAAGCCGATTCAGCCGATCGGCGTCGTCGATGGCCCGCGGGGATACAGGAACTGCACGCTCGGCTCGAGCTGCTGCGAGGCGATCGACGAGGGTGCGCATCGATTCAGGCCAGCGCGGCCAGTAGCTCGCCGCACGCTGCTCTGCCATGGACGCCGACCTCGGAGACCGGTCCGACGCAAGACGGGCAGCCGTCCATGCACGCGCAATCGCGCCCCATCCGGGCACACGCGGCGATGAGATGCGGGTTGAGCTCGTGCAGCCGCTCGGCCAATCCGACCCCGCCGGGCACCGCGTCATACAGGAAGAGCGTCGGGCGCAGCGTGTGCGGCGCCTGCGCCTGAGCCAGCACGCCGATGTCGCGCGGGTCGCACATCAGCAGCAGGGAGGCGGCCGAACGGGCGACGCGCGTCAGCCCGATGAGGGCACCGTCGAGCGTGTCGCGGTCAAAGCGCTCGACGATCGAGGCAGGCGGCACGATCCAGGCACCCGTGGTGTGCATCTGCTGTTCGGGCAGCGTGATCGGTCCCCAGCCGACGTTCTCGTGGGTGTGGAGCTTGATC
>JBPCKH010000011.1:0-5126 GCA_051004475.1 Candidatus Limnocylindria bacterium
GTGGATCAAGGCGACCACGACGCTCGACGTGCTCTCGGGCGGTCGTGCCTGGTTCGGGATCGGTGCCGCATGGAACGTCCATGAGTCGAAGGGCCTCGGCTTCGCGTTTCCGCCGCTCGGCGAGCGGTTCGAGTGGCTGGAGGACACGCTGCGCATGGCGCACGAGATGTGGGCGGGCGGCAGCGGCACCTGTGAACGCTTCGATGGAACGCGAGTGTCGGCGACTCATCTCATCAACTCGCCGCAATCGGTCAGCCGACCTCGCGTTCCGATCCTGGTCGGTGGCGGGGGAGAGCGCAAGACCCTGCGCCTGGTGGCCGAATACGCCGATGCATGCAACATCTTCGGCCGCTCGCCCGACTTCGTCCGCGACAAGCTCGCGGTCCTGCGCGCGCATTGCGATCGGCTCGGCCGTCCCTATGACGAGATCGAACGGACCATCCTGACCAGCATCGACCTCGACAAGGACTCGACCGATGCGACCGTCGAGCGCTTCGGCGAGCTCGGAGAAGCCGGCGCCCAGCACCTCATCTTCAGCGTCCGCGGCGTGGCCGACAACGCCAAGCTTGAGCGCATCGGCTCAGAGATCCTGCCTCAGCTGCGCGGCAGTTGACGAGATTGACCCACGGCCGCGGCCTCATTCCCGGTGTTCCCGTCGATTGACCCGCCGTAGGGGCTACTGATCATCGGGGACCGAATTCGACCTGGTTCAGGCCCCATCCGACCCGTGCCGCAGGCGGACGACCAAGGAGCCCCATCTGGTTTGCCGTTAGCCCCGTCACACGGGGTCGCAGGGGTGGACGGATCAGCGGAACCTCGCCATAAGATGAATCCCGAGCCTTCCGGCGCGCACTGATGGGATGCGGTCGCCGTCAGCCGGCAGCCGGTCGCGGAATGCCCGGCCGCAGGCCCACCAGGTGCTCGGATCCGCGGAGCCACCGCAGCGGCACGAAGGCGACCACGAGGAGGCCGGCCGATGCGAGGAGCAGGCCATCGACTCCGAGCCATTCGGCGGCACCGCCACCGGCCAGCGAGCCGACGATCTGGCCGACCGCCAGGAACACGGAGTAGAGGCCCATGATCACGCCACGGTCCTCGGGATGCTCCTCGCTGATATCGGCAAGCATACCCAGCGCGGCTGGCGTCGCCCCGGCCAGGACGAACAGCCCGCCTGCAGCCACCAATCCCAGGGCCATGCGCGAGACGGTGCCCCAGCTTTCGGAATGGTTCAGGCCGACCACGGCGGCGACCATCAGCAAACCGCCCGCGACGCCGATGGCCATGATGGTCGTGCGGCGGAACCGTTTGAAACGGTTGCCCCAGTAGAAAAGCCCGGCAAAGAACACCACCATGGCAACTCCGAGACCGATGCTGACCTGCACCGGCTCGAAGCCCCCCATCAGCAGCTGATCCTCGAAACCGGGCTTGCGCTCATCGACCAGCTGAAAGATCGACTGGCTGGTCCAGGCGCCGATGAACGCGTTGACCGCGATCCAGGTGGGTGCCAGCAGCCAGACGGATCGGCTGGTCAGCACGCTGCGGTAGCGTCCGAGGTTGAAGCCGCGGGCAACTCCACCCACGCCGTCGGCTCCGACCTCCTCCATCTCGCCGCGCGTCTCAGCAGAGGTGCCCTCTCGTGACTCGGTCACGCCGTATCGGTAAATCAGGAAGCTGACGCCGTACAGCACCGCGTTGAGGTAGAAGGCGTTGCGGTCGAGTAAGGCCCAGAGTCCGCCGGCAGCGACGAGGCCGATGCCGATGCCGGCCAGCGTGGCGGCTTCGAACTGGGCCACGGTGCGCCCGCGGAGACCTTCGTCGTGCGACGTCGCGAGGGCGATGTAGCCCAGGATTGACGGGATGCTGGCCGCGGCTGCAGCACCCTCCAGCCATCGCGTTCCACCCAGCAGAAACAGGTCGGTGGTCAGGGCGGTCATGACCACGGCGACCGCGCCGAAGATCGGGCCGAACTGCATCACCGGCCGCGATCCCATCCGATCGGAGAGCATGCCGAAGATCGGCGACAGGATCAGCTCGGCGAGATAGAAGGTCGCCGTCAGCAGGCCAACCTCGAAGGCGGTCACCTCGCGACCGGCGCCAAACACCTCGAGATCGGCGAGATAGTAGACGAGGAGCGCGCCCGTCAGTCCGGTGCTGAACCGCAGGGTGAAGGTGCCGATCAGAACGGCGTTGAGCGAGCGACGCATGTCAGCGCAGTATGCCGATCCAGAGCGACCAGCGTCGCGCCCGGCCCTACGCCGCGGGTGATTGCGTCCGGAGCGTCCTCGGCGGCGGGCTCGGATTGCGGGCCAGGTATCCCATGGTTCCGTCAGATGGCAGCCGTGGTGTCCTTAGCGACCCCCGTCGCATGGTAAGGGGCCGAGATCACCTGGTTGCGGAAATAACCTGTGTCCAGGCGTCACCTCAGACTGACACTTGGCAGACCGATGCGGCCGTACGCCTTCGAGTGGCACCCGTGGTGCCTTCTGACGAACTCGCGGCCGGCGCAGCGAGTGACGCTCATTGACCCGTGAGGCGAGGCTGCCAGGCAAGGAAACCCCCGACAGGCAGCTCACGTGCTCTCTTCCATGGTGCGGGTGATCCGACCAGCGAGCCTGGCGTCGCTGGTCGCTAGTCCCGCGGGAAGGGTCATGGCGCCACCCGGGTCAAACGTAGTCCCGACTCCGAATGCGCGCCCGCCCTGCGAGACAGACGCGCTGAGCGGGTGACGGTTCTAGGCGCCGGCGCTGTTCTTGATGCTCGTCAGGCCGAACGCCTCCTCGAGGGCTTCGACGGGCCGGAAGCCGACCGCGGCCTTGGGCGGCTCGCCCGGGGCGAACAACGCGACGGTCGGGATGCTCATGATCCCGTACTTCATGGCCGTCTGCGGGTTGGCGTCGACATCGAGCTTGCGGACCTCGACGGTGCCGGCGTACTTGGCGGCCAGCTTCTCGATCTCCGGTGCGACCATGCGGCACGGCCCGCACCACTCGGCCCAGAAGTCGACCACGACCGGCTTCTCGCTCTGGAGAACATCGGCTTCGAAGGTCGCGTCGGTGACCTCTTGAACGTTGGCGGACATCGGTTTCCTTTCTTGGTCTGGCGGCGTCAGCCGGCGAC
Source organism: Candidatus Limnocylindria bacterium (assembly GCA_051004475.1). Taxonomy (GTDB): domain Bacteria; phylum Chloroflexota; class Limnocylindria; order QHBO01; family QHBO01; genus JACDBZ01. The sequence continues at coordinate 3,118 of JBPCKH010000011.1, forward strand.
CTGTTGCAGCAATCGGTAGGCGTCGAGGACGCGGACGTCCACGAGCCGATAGAAGACGGTGGTTCCCTCGCGGCGGCTGGCAACGAGGCCCGCCGTCCGCAGCACGCCCAGGTGCTGGCTCATGTTTGGCACCTGGCACCCGACATCGCGCGAGAGCTCACTCACGCTCCGCTCCCCGCCGGCCAGTTGCTCGAGCACGCACAGCCGCTTGGGATCGGCCAGTGCACGAGCGATGCCGGCGGCACGCACTCGTGTGGCGTCGGCGGTCACGGTCGCTTCCATCGCCCATAGACTCGCACAACTTGCGCAAGCACGCAAGTAGTGCCTGAGGAGGGCACCCGCGGGGAACCACGGCCGCAGTAGTTGACAGTGTCTACTTCGTGTGGTAGACACTGTCAACTAACCTCAGTTGAGAAGGGCAAAGATGTGACGGCAGTGAATTCGGTATTTCGCGACCGGTTCGGACCTTGGGCGGTCGTGACCGGTGCGTCGTCGGGGATCGGGCGGGAGGTGGCACGGCTCCTTGCCGGTCGCGGCCTCGACATTGTGCTCGTGGCACGGAGAGGGACCGCGCTTCGCGAGCTGGCAGCGGAGATACGATCGGCGCACGGCACGACGACGATCGTCGTGGAGTCCGACCTCGAGACCGATCGAGGCATCCACGTGCTTGAATCGGCCACCGCCGAGCTCGATGTGGGTCTCGTTGTCGCCGCCGCCGGCTTCGGGACGTCTGGGCCGTTTCTCGCAGCGAACCTGGATGAGGAGCTGCCGATGGTCATGGTCAACTGTCTGGCGTCGCTCCAGCAGGCTCATCACTTCGGTCGCCGCATGGCAACTCGCGGGCGAGGGGCGATCGTGCTCATCTCGTCGATCGTCGCATGGCAGGGGGTCCCGATGGCAGCGCACTACGCTGCCACGAAGGCCCACCCCCAGGCTCTCGCGGAGGGTATCGTCGACGAGCTGGGCTCCCACGGCGTCGACGTGCTCGTCGCGGCACCTGGCCCGGTCCACATTGGCTTCGCGCCCCGGGCAGGGATGAAGCTCGGGCGCGCGATGGAGCCGGCAGATGTCGCGGCAGCCATCGTCCGATCGATCGGACGACGCGGGACCATTGCGCCAGGGTGGCTCTCGGCGGTCCTCAGCCGATCACTCGGGTTGCTCCCGAGATCGGTGCGAACGCGCATGATGGGCAGGATGATGCGTGGGATGACAGGCGGGGCATGAGAGGGGCCGACCGGACCGAGCGCAGCGTTCGTGAAGCATGCGTGCAGGAGGCGATGACGATCATCGCCGAACGTGGACTGGATTCACTCAGTCTCCGCGACGTGGCACGTCGGCTCGGCGTTTCACACCAGGCGCCGTACAAGCACTTTCCAACGCGCGATCATCTCGTTGCCGAGGTGGTCAGCCGTGCATACGCTGACTTCGCCTCGTTCCTCGACGCACGAGATCGTCACCCCGATCCCGCCGCTGACCTCGCCGAGATGGGACGCCGATACCTGCGCTATGCGCGTGAACGGCCGTTGCACTATGCCCTCATGTTCAGCCACCGCCTGCCGGATCCGGACGCACATCCGGAGATGGGACGTCATGCCGCCCATGCATTCTCGCAGCTGGAGGCGTGTATCCATCGGATGTCCGTGTCACCCGTCGAGGGCGGGGTGCTCGTAGGGCGAGGACTCGACGCACTCTTCGTGTGGGCCACCATGCATGGCCTGGCCGGCATCTCGGCACACGTTCTCGGTGACCGGATCGTGCCCGGTGCTTCCAGGCAGGCTGGACCGCGCCATGTGCTTCGCCGCATCGGCCTTGCCCTCGGTCACTATTCCGAGGCTGGATCTGAGTCCCTGGACTGATGAGTCGCGACACGCTAGGTGTCACGAACCACCCGCATCGTGCGATGCATGAACATTCTTCTCGATTGCGCTGGGTGTGGCGACGAGGTCGTCTTCGCGGTCGACGAGACCGATGACGAGCTCGTGTGCAGCGCCTGCAACACGCGGATGGCC
>JBPCKH010000012.1:0-3077 GCA_051004475.1 Candidatus Limnocylindria bacterium
GGCAGCTTGTGCCGGCTGCGCTGGTCGGGGCAATGCTGCCCGGCGAGCGAAGGATCGAGCGCAGCAAGATCCGGGGTGTCGTCAGCAATGGAATGCTGTGCAGCGCCATCGAGCTGGGGCTGGGGACCGATGCGGACGGGATCCACATCCTGGGCCACGGCGACGAAGTTGCGCTCGGCACGTCGCTCGAGGACCTCTTCGGCGAGACGGTGCTCGACGTTGACGTGAAGCCCAACCGTGGCGACGCGCTGTCGATGGTTGGCCTGGCTCGCGAAATCGCCGCGTTCACCGGTGGTGAGTTGCAGCTGCCATCGGCCAGCGTTGCGGAGACCGATGACCCGACGGACGACCACGTCTCGGTTCGCATCGAGGAGCCGGAGCTCAACCCGCGTTTTACGGCCCGCTGGTTCGGCGCCGTGTCCAACGGAGCATCGCCGGAGTGGATGCAGCGGCGGCTGGTGGCCGCCGGGATGCGGCCGATCAGCGCAGTCGTGGATGTGACCAACTATGTGATGCACGAGCTCGGACAGCCGATGCACGCCTATGACGCCGCTGCGATTCCGGGCGGCCGAATCGTCGTCCGTCGAGGCCGCGCCGGGGAGTCGCTTGTCACGATTGACCATCTTGAACGGCGGTTGGACGAGCGCATGCTGGTCATTGCCGATGAAGAGCGAGCCATCGGCCTGGCAGGCATCATGGGCGGCGCCTCCACGGAGGTCGGCGCCGCAACGACGAGCGTCATCGTCGAGTCGGCCATCTTCCACGGCCCCAGCATCCGTGGCACGGCGCGGCGGCTGGGGCTGCGATCCGAAGCCAGCATGCGGCATGAGAAGGGCATCGGCCACGACCTGCCGCGCTTCGCCGTCGATCGGGCTGCCGCGCTGATCGCCGAGCTCACGGGCGCGCGCGTCGCGCGTGACATCATCGACAACGATCCCGCGCCGCCGCCGCGCCGCCGGGTGCATGTCAGTGTCGACCGCATCTCGCGCCTGCTCGGCCTGGAGCTGACCGCGGCCAGGGTGGCTGGCCTGCTCGCCCCGCTCGAGTTCGAGACGGAGGGCGAGGCCGATGCGCTCGTGGTCAGCGTCCCGCCGCATCGGCTTGACGTGACGTCGGACGCGGATGTCGCGGAAGAGGTCGCGCGTGCCCATGGTTACGAACGCATCGAGGGGAGGCTGCCGCGGGCCGTGCTGCCGCCATATCGGCCGGATCCGAGCGAGCCACGTCATCGGGTGCGTCGCATCCTCGCTGGACTTGGGCTCGATGAAATGGTGAGCCACGCGCTCATCGGTCGCGCGGACCTGGAGCGCACCGCCTACGACGGCGACGGTGCTGAGCTGATCCACATCTTCAATCCGCTGAGTGCAGAGCATTCGATTCTGCGTCCGACGCTTTACCCGTCACTCCTTGCCGGCGTGGCCGAGAACGCTCGATGGCGGCGGCCCGACGTGCGACTGTTCGACGTCGGTAAGGTCTACTGGCACAACCCGAATGCTCCCACGCCGCGTGATCGACGCGCCGAAAGCGCCGGGACCGGCCGGTACGAGTCATGGGAGCTGGGGATGGTGGTGACGGGCCGCGCCACGGCCGCGTTCCCCGGTGAGCCCGAGCGCGCTGTCGATGTCGCCGACATGAAGGGCATCATCGACACCTTGCACGATGCACTTGGCGCGCCACGACCGAACTATCGCCCCGAGAAGGCCGATCTGCGCCACGCGCACCGCCACCCGCACCGCACGGGGCTCATCTGCGATGCGTCGGGCCACCCGTACGGTTCGCTCGGCGAGATTCACCCCGCCGTGGTCGAGGCATGGGGCCTGACCGAAAGACCGGTGGACGCTGCGATCGATCTCGGTCGGATGCTCGGTCTGGTCCCGGCGGACCGGCGTTCCCTTCCCGTTAATGATGCGCAGCCGATCGATCGCGATCTGGCGGTGATCGTCGACGACGTGACGCCTGTGGGGGAGCTGCTGCGGGTGACGCGCGTGAGCGCCGGTCCGATGCTGGTCGACCTGCGCCTGTTCGACGTGTACCGCGGCGAGCAGATCGGACTCGGTCGTGTCAGCTACGCCCTGGCGCTGCGCTTCCAGCCAGAGGGAAGCGGGGAGGCGAAGGGGATCGAGAAGGCGCTCAACAAGGTCCGCGGCTCGCTTCGTCATCACCTGGGGGCGGAGATCCGGTAGGAAGATCGGTGCCTTGTGGGCCACGCCGGGCGGCTGGTACCCTTGCGGCCGCCGAGCCTGGGTTTCCCGTGTGCTCGGCCTCATCGGCGTATGGAGGAGAGTCAGGCGTGGAGGTGCTCGCTCGGCTGAGCTGGTTCGACCTCGTGATCATCGGCATCCTGGCGGCGGGCGTCTTTGCCGGGTTCACGCAGGGAATGATTCGCTACGTCCTGAACGCGCTCGCGGTGATCGTTGCGTTTGTGCTCGCCGCGCAGCTCAAGGGACCCGTGGTCGACCTGCTCGCCTTCTGGCGTGCGTTCTCGCACGAGGGTCGAGAGCTGCTCATCTTCGTCCTGCTCTTCTTCGGCTTCGTCATCGCCGGCTTCTTCGCCATCCGGGCGTTCTATCACCGGACGCGGCTGCCGATCATTCGCCAGCTCGATGAGATCGGAGGCGCCATCTTCGGGCTCATTTTCGCGGCGCTGGTGTTGACCTTCCAGCTTCTCGTCTTCGACAGCTTCTTCCGCGCCGGCGGGGAGACCGGCGGATGGGTGGCGGCGTGGTACGGGATCCTCAATGACTCCCTGCTCATCCAGTTCTCCCGCGAGATCCTGATTCCGACGGCCGGGTTCCTGGCGCGCCCCTTCGTCCCGGAGGAGATCGCCAACCTTCTCGTCCCGTGATCTCGGTACCCGCCGATATCACCATTCCGGCACGGGAGTGGTTCGATCGGCCATCGCTCGCCGTCGCCCACGATCTGCTCGGGGCCAGGCTGGTGCATCATGCAACGGAAGGATCGGTGGGCGGACGCATCGTGGAGGTCGAGGCATACGCCGGGCCTGAGGATCTCGCCGCGCACTCGTCGCGGGGCCGAACAGCACGCAACGCGGTGATGTTCGGCCCGGCCGGCCGTCT
>JBPCKH010000013.1:0-10919 GCA_051004475.1 Candidatus Limnocylindria bacterium
GCGCGATTTTTGTGCTGGCTCTTCTCGTCCTGGATGGCGACCATCATGCCGGTCGGCAGGTGCGTGATGCGCACGGCGGAATCAGTGGTGTTGACGCTCTGACCTCCCGGACCGCTGGACCGATAGACGTCGATGCGCAGATCCTTCTCGTCGATCTGGATCTCGACCTCATCGGCCTCCGGCAGGACCGATACCGTTGCGGTCGAGGTGTGGATGCGTCCCGAGGCCTCGGTCACCGGCACGCGCTGCACGCGGTGCACGCCCGACTCGAACTTCAGTCGCGAGTAGGCTCCGTCGCCGCGCACCTCGGCGATCACCTCCTTGAGACCACCGGAACCACTCTCGGAGGTGGAGAGCACCTCGACCTTCCATCGCCGCCGCTCCGCGTAGCGCGCGTACATGCGGTACAGATCGGCGGCGAAGAGCGACGCCTCGTCACCACCGGCGCCGGCCCGAACCTCCACGATCACGTCACGGTCAGCGGTCGGATCCCGCGGGATGAGCTGGACGCGGAGGGCTTCGGTCAGCTCTGCTTCGCGCGACGAAAGCCGAGACATCTCCTCGCGCGCCATGGCGCGCATCTCATCGTCGGGGTCGGCGGCCATTTCGCGCGTGCGCTCGAGCTCCTCGCGGACACCTCGCCACTCGCGCAGGGTGGCGACGATCGGCTCGAGGCGCGAGAGCTCACGGCCAAGGTTGGCGAGCGCGGGAAGGTCGGAGGCCGCCTCCGGCGCGGACATCTGACGGCTCACCTCTTCGTAGCGCGCCTCCAGCTCGGCGAGCCGGTCGATCATGCCCCGGCTGGCTTGGCTGCGGCCGCCTCACGGTCGGAGGCCAGGCACGACTCCAGGCTTGCAATGCTGACTTCGAGCATCGATCGGTCCGGCGGCCGCGTGGTCAGCGACTGGAGCCACAGGCCGGGGGCGTAGACGGCGCGAACGACCGGGTTGCCATAGTGGCGCGCGCCGAAGCGGACCAGCTCATATGCGAATGCGGCAATGAAGGGCACCAGCACGATCCTCGACAGGAAGAGGAGCGGCAGCGGCACGCCGGCGCGTGGCACGAGGCTGAAGAAGAAGATGCTGATGACCACCACGATCAGGATGAAGGTGGTGCCGCAGCGGGTGTGGGCGGTGCCGAAGGCGTCGACCTCGTCGGGGGTGAGGGGCTTATCGGCCTCATAGGCGCTGATGGCCTTGTGCTCCGCGCCGTGGTAGGCGAAGACGCGCTTGATGTCAGGCATGAGCCCGATCGCGGCTATGTAGCCGATGAAGATCACCAGCCGGATCAGGCCCTCGACCGCATTCGCGATGAAGTCGGAGTTGGCAGCCTCCTCCGCGAAGGTCGACAGGAAGAGCGGCAGGACGAAGAACAGCGCGATGGCAAAGCCGAGGCTGAAGACCATGGTCGCGGCGATCATGCCCTTGCTGAGCTCGACATCCTCCTCCTCGGCGGCGATCGATGCCGAGCGCATGAGCATGCGGGTGCCGATGACGAGCGTCTCGTACAGCAGGAACATGCCGCGCAGGAACGGAATCTTGATCAGCTTGCGATCCGCCGAGAGCGTCACGGGTAGCGGGTCGGAGATCGTCTGGATATCACCCTACGGCGGGCGGACGCTCATGACGACCGTGGTGCGGCCGCGCATCATCACGCCCTCGATCAGTGCCTGGCCACCATAGAAAAAGTCCGGCATGCGGAAGCGCCGCTTGCCGGACGAGTCGGTGAAGGCGCCGATCACGAGCGGACCGGCCGCGATCAGCAGCTCCGGGATGAGGAAGAAGAGGTGCGGCGCGAGGTGCACCGACCACCCAGCATGTCGAGGGCGGCACCCCCGCATACCCCCGGCACGGGTCAGCGCAGGGAGCGCTCCAGGCGCTTCGTGAATCGCTCGACCTGGCCTGCGGTGTCGACGATGTTCTGCGTGCCCGTGAAGAACGGGTGGCACTTGTTGCAGACCTCGACCTTGATTGACTCAACGGTCGATCCGACGGTGAATGCATTGCCACACACGCAGTGAACCTGCGCCATGTGGAACTCGGGATGGATCTCGGCCTTCATGGGATGGTGCTCCGTGCCCGCCTCAGGCGGACTGGTATTCGCCAGCTTCGATGCTGACGCGCTTCTTGTTGCGGGTTGCATGGGTGAACCGGACGAGGCCGTCCGATGTGGCGAAGAGCGTGTAGTCCCGCCCCATCCCGACGTTCGCGCCCGGATGGAAGGTGCTGCCGCGCTGCCGGACGATGATCGTCCCGGACCGTACGTACTGTCCGTCGCCGCGCTTGACGCCGAGTCGCTTGCCGGCGCTGTCTCGCCCGTTCCTGCTGGACGAGCCGGCCTTCTTGTGTGCCATCGATTACTCCTTGGACTCGGCCTTCTTGGTGGGACTGCGGCGGCGCGGTGCGGGCTTCGCCGGCGCATCGGCCTTGACCGGCGCATCGGCCTTGGCCTTCGCGGTGGCTGGCTTCCGCGTGCGAGCCGGCTTCTTGGTTGCTTCGGTCTTTGCCGATGCGGACGCCTTCGCCGCAGGCGCATCGGCCTTCTCGGCCTTCTCGGCCTTCGCCTTCTTGCCCGATGCGTTGATCTCGTCGATCCGCACGCGAACGAGGTGCTGACGATGCCCGCGCGTGCGGCGGTAGGTCGCCTTCTGCTTGAACTTGAAGATGATCAGCTTCGGGCCCAGCTCCTCGCCGAGGATGGTGCCGCTCACGCTGGCACCGTCGACGGTCGGGGTGCCGATGGTGACCGCTTCACCGTCGCCGATGAGCAGCACGCGATCGAAGGTAACGGATGCACCGGCATCTTCCGCCAGCCGCTCGATCACGAGCTCGCTGCCGGCCTCGACGCGATACTGCTTTCCGCCGGTCGTCACGACGGCGTACATGGTTCTCTCCTGGTCTGGTCATACGGTGGCACCGTCCGATCGGCGCACACCAAAACGGGCCGAGTGCTCAGCCCGCGGGACGACGAAGTCTACCGGGCGATCGGGGGAGTGTCAACGAAGAGCAGCCGTGTGCGAATCGCCTTGCGTACGCGCAGCCGCAGGTCCAGGGCGTTCACCACGTCCTCCGGCCTCCCCGAACCACTGGAATCCAGCTGCAGGACGGTCCGCAGCCGGGCGCTGTGAGCCTTCTCGTCCACCTCGAGGACCTCGACATCTTCGATCAGCGGCCGAAGATCGCGGTCGCCGGCGTCGCTGCGTCGCTCGCTCTCGCCGCGGCGCCGCATGCCGTTCAGCTCATCGGTGGCCAGGAGCCGGACCACGGCACCGCGCAGGGCGTCCGAGGTCAGGGTATCGTCGCCACCGATCTCGATCTCATACTCGGCCGCGCGCAGCTGCGAGGCGGCAGAGGGGAATCCGTGCCAGACCTCCTTTGCATCGCGCATGGCGACACCGTCCGGGAAGTGTTCGCCGGCGGCCTGGATCCGGTCGACCGGTACGAGGTCATCGAAATACGCCTCGACCACCTCGCCGCGGAGCTCGAGGCCGATCGGCAGGTTCGCCGCCAGCTTGATACGAGGCCGAGGCTTCAGGGCTCGGGTATATGAGAGCGGCAGGTTCGCGTCCCGGAAGGCGCGCTCAAGCTCGGTCACCAGGTCCGCCTGGCGCATGCGGAGCGCGGGTTCGGCGCGACTGAAGAGGATCTGCCAGCGCTGGCGCGGGCCGGCATCAGGTGTTCGAGTGGTCATCGCGGAGAATCGTACCGTCGATCCCGTCCGGAAGCCAGAGGCGTCGGGTGGGGTGCTGCGTTGGGCGCGACGCGTTGGGCAGGTGTGAATGGTGCGACTGGAACATTGTGCGTCTGGGCGAGCATTGCCCGGCGGATCGGGCCGAGGGGCGTCTGGCTGAGCGTGGCACGGCTCAAGTGGCGCCCCTTCTGCCAGGCAATGAGCGTCCGGGTGCATATTGTTCAATTGGAGCGACCCGCACGTTGAACACGCGTGCAGCGTGCGGACATCGGACGCAAGCGGCCGGCGCGCGTGGGGTCAGAGGGTCGGTTTACGGGCTCGCATGCGAATGGACTGCAGGATGCCCATGCCGAAGAGCAGGCTGATCAGCGACGAGCCGCCATACGTGACGAAGGGGAGCGGGATGCCGGTGACTGGCATGACTCCAATCACCATGCCGATATTCACGAGCACCTGGAACAGGATCATGCTGGCCAGGCCGGTCGCGATCATCATCCCGAACGCATCTCGCGCCTGCCACCCGATAAGCAGGATTCGCCACACGAGCAGGCCGAACAGTGTGAGGACGACGACCCCACCCACGAAGCCAAGATCCTCGGCGACGACCGTAAAGATGAAGTCGGTTGACTGGACCGGGATGTAACCGCGCTGCCCCTCGCCGCCGACGGTCAGTCCTCGCCCGAGCCACCCACCGGAACCGACCGCATTCAGCGCCTGGATGAGCTGGAAGCAGGCGCCCTGCGGGTCGGCCGAAGGATCCAGGAAGCAGAACAGGCGCTGGCGCTGGTAGTCCTGCAGCAGGCTGACCGCGATCGGCGCTGCGCCGATGATGCCGCCCGCAAGGAGCCCCATCCAGCCCAGGCTGGCACCGCTCATGAACAGCACGCCGATCAGGATGCCGATGAACACGAGCGCGGTGCCGAGGTCCGGCTGACGAAAGACGAGGAACGCCGGGATCGCCATCAGCGCGCCGGCAACGATGATCGTCGAGAGGCGACCGATGCGTTCGCGCCGCCCGGAGAGGTACGAAGCCAGCACCGCGACCATGAGCACCTTGCTCACCTCGCTGAACTGAAAGTCCAGGCCGGCCACTGTGACCGACATCTGGGCGCCAAACAGGTTGGTGCCGATGACCATGGTGACTGCAAGCAACGCCAGGACGACCAGGTAGATCGGTCCTGCCAATGTGCGCAGCCAGTGGTAGTCGACGCTCGCGACCACGAAGAAGAGGGTCGTGCCAATGGCCGCCCAGATGAGCGACTTGACAGTCTGGGTCATGCCGGGGCCGACCGATACGTCGTTGAAGCCGGCCGAGTAGCCCATGACCATCCCGAAGCCGATCAGCAGGACGACATACAGGAAGAGCTGGGCGTCGAAGTGACGCCAGTCCCGAACGCGGAACGATTCAACAAAGGTGGCAGTCGCGACCCCCATCGGTCAGTTTGCCGTCACGAGGCTGAAGTCGTTCGGATCCAGGCGCAGGTCTTCGTCCAAGTCGTAATACAGCTGGAGGAAGTACTTCACCACTTCAGCCGATACGTTGCCGGGCACCACCGCCGAGTAGTTGAAGCTGACGATCGCAAGATCTGCGTCGATCGCGCCGGCGGCGCTCGGCAGGTAGGCGACGAACCACGAGTGGAATGGGAGCGTGCCCTCATCGGTCAGCTCACCGAACTCGGCGGTGCCGGTCTTGCCCGAGAGGGCCCCCGGAAGATCGAGGTCGCGGATGTTGTAGGCATGCCCCGACGTGATCACCTCACGTGCTCCGACGCGCATCGTCTGGAGGGTCGCGTCATCGGCGCCGATCTCGTGCAGGATCTCTGGCTCGTAGGTCTCGGTCAGCTCGCCGCTTACATCGGTCTCGCCACGCACGATCATCGGCTGCATGAGCGTGCCCCCGTTCGCAATGGCGGCATACGCATTGAGCATCTGGAGGGGTGTCACGGCGATCACGTTCTGGCCGATCCCGGCCTGGGCAAGCTCTCCGGTGAACACCCCCGAGCGCCCCTGTTGACGCGCCCACTCCGTGCTGGTGATGATGCCCTCCTCCTCGGACGGCAGCCTGATGCCGGAGAGCTCGCCAAAGCCCAGCTCATACGCCCACTCGGCGAGCGGATCGATGCCGGTTTCCACGGCCATCTGGTAGAAGTAGGTGTCTGAACTCTTGGCGAATGCGTCGACCATGTCGAGCGGGCCGAACCCCTGTCGATTCCAGTCGTACAGGCACTCGCCCTCCGGCGCGCCCGGGATCTGATAGCAGCCGTACGTCGGCCACTCCCGACCTGCCGTCGTGACACCCTCCTCCATGGCGGCAATGCCAGTAACCAGCTTGTACGTCGATCCGGGTGGGTAGATGTCGGTGATGGCGTGATTGCGGAGAGGCCGATCGGGATCGGCGAGATAGATGTTGAAGTCCTCGGTGCTGATGCCGGAGGCGAACTTGTTGTTGTCATAGGCGGGCAAGGAGACCATCGCCAGGATCTCGCCGGTCTGCGGGTTCATGACCACCGTCACCCCCTGGCTCACATCGGCGACATCCATGCCCCAGGTGAGCGCCTGGGTGGCGAGCCGCTGGATGTCGGCGTCGATGGTGAGCATCAGGTTGCTGCCAGGCGTCGGCTCACGAATCGTCACGATGACCTTGAGCTGCCGGCCGGAGGCGTCACGCTCAACGAGCTGCATCCCGTAGGTGCCGCGCAGCTCTTCCTCGAATGAAGCCTCGATCCCCGCCTTGCCGATGACGTCGTCGCGGAGGTACCCATCGCCTTCACGCGCATCCAGCTCATCGGTGCTGACCGGGCCGGTGTAGCCGATGACGTGCGAGAGAAGCGGTCCACCGGCCGCGCCGGTCTCGTCAAGGTAGCGCCGAATGGGCTCGACGGAAATCACGACCCCCGGAAGCTCCTCGGCCTCTTCGCCGATGAGCAGCGCGGCCTCCCGGGTGAGTCCGCGCTCGATCGGCACCAGGTCGAACGGCGAGCCGTTGTAGGCATCAAGACGATCGCGAAGCGTCGCGCGATCCGCACCGGTGAGTTCGGCGATACGCGTGAGCACCCTGAATCGATCGGCATCCGGAAGGTCGATCGGTCGAATCCTGACCGTCCAGGAAGGGACGCTGACGGCGACCGGGTGCCCGGTGCGGTCGAAGATCAGACCCCGCGGCGCGGGCACGGGCACCTCCACCGTGCGATCGGCAGCCGCCCGCCCCGCGTACACCTCGCCGTTGACGACCTGGAGCTGGAACAGGCGCCCGCCGAGAGCCAGGAGCAGCAGCGAAGCAGTCAACGAGAAGGCAGTGAACCTCGCACGAGACCGATGGAGGTCGACGCGCCCGTCGTTCAGGTCGGCCATGCACTCACCACGCCGGCGCCTCCTCGGGCGTGTAACGCTGCGCGATCGCGCGAGCCGGGTAGAGAAGGAGCGCGACGATGGCCGCGTTGAGGATCGCCGCGCGAACGAGAATGTCGAACGGTGGCGAGGCCGCAGCGGCATCGGTGACCAGCTGCGACACGATCAGTGAGCCCATGTCGGCCAGGATCGAACCGAGGAGTGCGGCGGCTATCGGAAAGATCCAGACGAGGCCACCAGCCACGCGGCCGGCACCGGCCACGGCCACCGAGACGAAGAGCAGGACGAGCGGGACCGAGCCGAGCGGTTCGCCGACGAGGAGATTCGCCGCCAGTCCGGCCGCGAACGCCCACGTGATGCCGGGAAGCAGGCCGATGAGACTTGTCACGAGCACGACGGCAACCAGCACGAGGTTCGGCTTCACGCCTGCGACCACGATGACCGGAGCGAGCCCCGCGTGCGCAATCCCGATGATCACGGCGAGGAGTGGACTCAGGTAGCTGATCGGAACAATCCCCAAATTGTGCGAGCCGGCGCAGGTCCCAAGTATACGGCGATCCCTGGTGCTACCCGTCGCAGGGATTTGGAGTGTGGATAACTGCTCCACGTGAAACACTGGTCAGCGAGACTGGATTGGCCAGCGGTAAGCCGCTGGTAAGCGCCGGATACATGCTGCAACTGGTAGAATCGGGGACAGTTTTGAACTCGCAGCGGAGCACGTGTGGTTCGGGTCACGGCGTGTACGAATCAAAAGGGCGGCGTCGGCAAGACGACCACGGTCATCAATCTGGCGGCCTTCCTTGCGCTCTCCGGGACACGAACGCTCGTGATCGACCTCGACCCACAGGGAAACGCGACCAGCGGCCTCGGAATTGACCGTCGAGCCGTCGCACGCTCGTCGTACAACGCGCTGGTGGATCGCACACCGATTCCCGAGCTCATCGTCGAGACATCGGTGAAGGGCCTGGATCTCGTTCCATCGGCTCCATCGCTGTCAGGTGCCGAGGTGGAGCTCGTAAACGTTGATGCGCGCGAGCATCGGTTATCGGCCAGCCTGGATGCGCTCGACGATCGCTACGATCGGGTGCTGATCGACTGCCCGCCATCACTCGGACTGTTGACGCTGAATGCGTTGACCGCCGCGGATGGCGTGCTGATCCCGATCCAAACGGAGTATTACGCCCTGGAGGGCCTGAGCCAACTGGTGCACACGATTCGACGGGTCCGCGAGGGCCTGAACCCGCGCCTGGAGATTGACGGCGTCCTGCTGACCATGTACGACGCCCGGACCAACCTGTCCGCGCAGGTTGCATCCGAGGTGCGCCGTCATATGAACGGCAGCGTCTACACGACCGTCGTTCCTCGCAGCGTCCGCCTGTCGGAAGCACCGAGCCATGGGCTCCCGATCGCGCTGTACGACCCGGCTTCCCGCGGCGCCAATGCGTATCGCGCGCTCGCCGGCGAGGTGGTGGCCCGTGGCTAGCAGCCCGCCGCGCGGTGTGCGCGCCTTCGGCCTGGGTCGTGGTCTCGATGCCCTGATTCCGGGCCGTGACGAGGGCCACGGCGTCCTCGAAATTGACCTCGACCGCATCGATCGCAACCCGGATCAGCCGCGCACGAGCTTCGACGAGTCACAACTGGGTGAGCTGGCCGCGTCGATCGCGGTGCACGGCGTGCTCCAGCCGATCATCGTGCGCGAGCTCGCCGACGGCGGGTACCAGCTCATCGCCGGCGAACGACGCATGCGCGCGGCGAAACTGGCCGGACTGGAATCGATTCCGGCGGTCATCCGTGACACCGAGGGCGGGGAGAGCTCGCTGGAGCTGGCGCTGATCGAGAATCTCCAGCGCGAAGACCTGAACGCCATCGAAACGGCGCTCGCCTACCGCGAGCTGATCGACCGATTCGGGATGACCCACGAGGCCGTCGCCCGCCAGGTCGGCAAGAGTCGAGTGGCGGTCAGCAACGCGCTTCGACTCCTCGAGCTGGCGCCCGAGACCCGGACAGCCATCGTCGACGGCGGGATCAGCGAGGGGCACGGCCGGGCGCTCGCCTCGATCACGGTCGCGGAGCTCCAGCGCGCGGCGCTCGCCGTCGTCCTCGAACGCCAGCTTTCGGTCCGGCAGACCGAGGAGCTCGTGCGACGGAAGCGCGAGGAATCTCCTGCGCAGCGGCGGGGAGCCCTGAGCCATGACCTCCAGGACCTGGAGGCGCAATTGCGCGGCGTCCTTGCGACGAAGGTCGGCATCGTGCGAACGCGTCGCGGTGGCCGCCTCGTCATCGACTTCTATTCGGACGAAGAGCTCGACCGGCTCTATTCGATCATCACGCGCGGCGCGAATGGCGGATCGGCCGTCGGAGCTGCGCCATCGGTCGCGACCGACCACGAGGGCCACCTGCCAGCATGACCGTCGAACGAGCGCCCACGACCCGCAGCAGCAAGGCGTCTTCCAGCTACACCGCAAAGGACATCGAGGTCCTCGAGGGCCTCCAGGCTGTCCGACTGCGTCCGGGCATGTACATCGGCTCAACCGATGGACGCGGGCTGCACCACCTCGTCTGGGAGATCGTCGACAACAGCATCGACGAGGCGATGGCCAACCAGGCCACGCGCATCGATGTCGTCATTCACGCGGACGGCAAGCTCGAGGTCATCGACGATGGGCGCGGCATTCCGGTCGACCGGCATCGGACCGGGAAGAGCGCGCTCGAGGTGATCATGACCGAGCTCCATGCAGGCGGGAAGTTCGGCGGCAGCGGGTACAAGGTGTCCGGCGGCCTGCACGGCGTCGGCGCCAGCGTCGTGAACGCCCTCAGCTCCGCGATGCGGGTCGAGGTCCTGCGCGACGGCAAGCGCCATGTCCAGGAGTTCGCGCGGGGCGCGCCGCAGGGACCGGTGAAGCAGGACGGCGGCGCCGCGGAGGCCAATCGCGGCCTCGACGCTGACTGGAAACGGACGCACGGCACCCGCACCTTCTTCCAGCCGGACGCCGACATCTTCGAGACGCTCGACTTCAGCTGGGAGACGATCACGACGCGGCTCCGGGAGTCCGCCTATCTCAACAAGGGACTCTGGATCCGCCTGACCGATCAGCGGACCGATGCGGAGAAGAACTTCTTCTTCCAGGGCGGGGTGACGAGCTTCGTGCGGCACCTGAACCGGCGCCGCGGCGTGCTCAATGCCCGTCCGATCTACGTCGAGAAGCTCGTCGGTTCGACGAGCGTTGAGGTCGCGCTCCAATACAACGACGGATTCAGCGAGAACGTGATCGCCTTCGCCAACAACATCAACACGGTCGATGGCGGCACGCACGTCGCCGGCTTCCGCGCGGCGCTGACGACCTCGCTCAACTCGTGGGCGCGCAAGTCGAGCACGCTCAGCGAGAAGGAGGCGAATCTCTCCGGCGACGACGTCCGCGAAGGCCTCACCGCGGTGATCAGCGTCAAGCTGACCGATCCGCAGTTCGAGGGCCAGACGAAGGCGAAGCTGGGAAATGCCGATATCAAGGGCATCGTCCAGAACGTGGTCACCGAGGGAATCATCCAGCATCTCGAGGAGAACCCGGCCGACGGCCGTCGCATCATCGAGAAGTCGATCACCGCGGCTCGGGCCCGCGAGGCGGCGCGCAAGGCGCGTGACCTCGTCATCCGCAAGGGCGCGCTGGAGGGGATGGCCCTCCCCGGCAAGCTGGCGGACTGCCAGGAGCGCGATCCTGCTCGCTCGGAGCTCTACATCGTCGAGGGCGACTCGGCGGGCGGATCGGCGAAGCAGGGTCGTGATCGGCGCTTCCAGGCGATCCTGCCCATGTTCGGAAAGATGCTCAACGTGGAGAAGGCGCGCCTGGACAAGGTGCTCTCCAGCGAGAAGATCCGTCCGCTCA
>JBPCKH010000014.1:0-7796 GCA_051004475.1 Candidatus Limnocylindria bacterium
CCTGACGCCCGTTGGCCTCGCGTCGTCGCATTTCCCGTGTAATGGTTCGCCACTGGCGCAGATCGCGAGTTGCGGGCGCTATGCCGCCTTCCGTGACCGATGGCGCTGTTCGCGCGCAAGTCGAGCCTGCAGCAGACCAAGGACGGCGGCCTCTTCGGGACGCAGGGCATGCGCGCCCCGGCCGGCACCGCGCATGTGTGCTGAGGACGCGTCCACCAGGGCGGCGTCGAGGTACAACTGTAGCACCTCGGGGTGCACGTAGGCGGCGCGGCAGACGGCCGGCGTGTTGCCGAGCTGCCCTGCCACCCGCTCGATCGCTCCCACGATGGCCTTCTTGCGGCCGGCGTCATCATCGATCTCCCGGAAGTCCTGGAGCGCCATCGACGCCGCGACGGTGCCGGCCCAGGTCCGGAAGTCCTTGGCCGTGAACGCCTCGCCGCTGATCTGGCGCAGGTAGTCGTTCACGGCGTCCGAGTCGATCGACTGGCGCTGTTCGTCTTCATCGAGGTACTGGAACAGCTCCTGCCCGGGAAGCTCCTGGACCTGGCGTACCAGCCGGGCGAGCCGCCGGTCGCTGATGGCTACCTCGTGATCCTTGCCGGATTTGCCCTTGAACCTGAAGCGCACCGCGGATCCCGTCCCTTTCACGTGGCGGTCGCGCATGGTCGACAGTCCGAAGCTGCCGTTGTCGCGGGCGTACTCCGCGTTGCCGACCCGGATAAGTGTCGCCTCGAGCAGCCGGACAACCAGCGCGAGCACCTTTTCCCGGGGAAAGCCCCTGCGACGGAGGTCTCGCTCGGTCCGCCTGCGAATCCTCGGCAGGGCGCGGGCGAACTCAATGAGCCGTCCGTACTTGGCCTCGTCGCGCACCTCTCGCCACTGCGGGTGGTAGCGGTATTGCTTGCGGCCTCGCGCGTCGCGCCCGGTTGCCTGGATGTGTCCGCGCTTGATCGGGGAGATCCAGACATCGGTCCATGCCGGCGGAATGGCCAGTCCCTTGTACCACGCAATGCGAGCGGCATCCGTGATGCGTCCGCCATCGGGACCGATGTAGCCGAAGCCCGTGCCGGCACGCCGGCGACGCACGCCGGGCACGGTGTCGACCACGTAGCGTAGGCCAGCCTCCTCGGCGGATCGTTGCGGGTCGGCGATCTCGAGGGTCATTCCGGGAGCGCAATCGGCAACCGGCGTGCCAGCCAGCCGATGCCGGCAATCGACTTCGCGTCTCGAATGCGCCCGTCGTCGATCGCGGCCAACGCGTCCACCAGCGTAATCCAGGATGGCTCCAGCATCTCATCGGGGTCGCTCTCGCCGTCGACGCCGGAGAGGTCGGTCGCGAGGTACAGGGTCATGAGCTCGTCGCAGAATCCGGGAGCGGTGAAGAAGCTCGGTCCGTCGACCCAGGACCGTGCGGCAAGACCGACCTCTTCGGCCAGTTCCCGGCGTGCAGTTTCCATCGGCGGCTCATCCGGCTCGCGTGTGCCGGCGGGAATCTCGAGCAATGTCTCGCCGGTTGCGTGACGCCATTGGCTCACCGTGGCCAACCGTTCGCCGTCCCACGCCAGGATTGCGACGGCACCGGGATGCTCGACGATCTCGCGCGTCGTCCGATGTCCGTCCGAGCGCACCACCTCATCGACACGAACGCCAATCCGCCTGCCGGTCCACGGGCGTGAGCTGCTCACCGTGTGCTCCTCCATTCCGTGCATCGTACGCGTTGTCTACGCCTCGCTTGCATGGGACGGGCTTATCGGCGAATGAGAGTCCGATCTTGCGTGTGGTGGGAGCTGTGGCCAAGCAGGGATGCTCCAGCGTGTCCGCTTCGCCCATGGGGTGGGAGATCGGCCAATG
Source organism: Candidatus Limnocylindria bacterium (assembly GCA_051004475.1). Taxonomy (GTDB): domain Bacteria; phylum Chloroflexota; class Limnocylindria; order QHBO01; family QHBO01; genus JACDBZ01. Next base: position 1,852 of record JBPCKH010000014.1, read on the forward strand.
AGTGTGCGATACGCCCGTGGGGCGCAAAGCGAGCGCTCGGCGGTGGGGCGCAAAGCGACCGACGGCGGCGGGTCGGCGACCCATCGGCGGCCGAGCGGAATCCGGGCTAGCATGCGGATCACTCCATGAACGAAGCGATCAGCAACATCTGGCGCCGTCCATTGCGGACGGCGCTCACCATCCTCGGTATCGTCATCGGCGTCTTCGCGCTCACCGTCATGGGCGCGCTGGCCGAGAAGCTCAACGTGCTCGTGGATGGCGGGGACGAATACTTCCGCACGCGCATCTTCGTGTTCGATGAGGGCGCTGCCTCCGGCTTTCAGGCCAGTTCGCGCCCGGTGACCCGCGATCTCGTCGAACTGATCGAGGAGCTGCCGGGCGTGGACCGCGCCACCCCCGTCCTGCAGACGCTCCTCAATCCGGGCGAGGCCGGCGGCTTCGACCTGCCGGAGCTGCTCACCGGGATCGAGCCGGAGACGTGGTACGACGAGGCGATCGAGCTGCGGGTGGACGCTGGCCGCCTCCTTGGACCCGGGGAAGCCGATACCACGGTCATCGGCGCCGACCTCGCCGAGCGCTATGACCTGCGTGTTGGCGATACGTTCACCATGCGGGAGCGCGACTTCGAGGTGATCGGCGTGCTCGAGCGCACGCTCACGTTCCCGGACAAGATCGCCTACGTGCCCCTGGCCGATGCCCAGGCGATCTACGTCGAATCGGTGCCGGATGCCTTCGAGGAACGGACCGATGCGCTCGCGACTCAGATCGAGGTCTTCCCCGACGATCTGGCGGAGGCCGATGCGGTCGCCGCCGCCATCACCGAGGAGCTCGACGGCGTGCGCGCCGTGACTCCGGCCGAGGTGGCCGACCAGATCGGCCAGGCCACGATCGTGTTCAATCTGATCATCGTGGGGGCCAGCGTCATCGCCGTGATCGTGGGTGGGCTCAGTGTCATCAACACCATGGTCATGACCGTCAGCGAGCGCGTGCGCGAGATCGGCATCAAGAAGGCCGTCGGCGCGCCGACCGGTGCCATCCTTCGCGAGTTCGTGGTCGAGGCAACGCTGCTCGGCGCCATCGGGGGCGTGATCGGGCTGTCGGCGGGCGCATTGCTCGTCGTGATCCTCAACGCCCAGACGGCCGGGTCCGGCACGAACGTCTTCCTCCTGACGCCGATGCTCCTCCTGCGCTCGTTCCTGTTCGCCACGATTCTCGGCGCTCTGGCCGGCATCTACCCGGCGTTCCGGGCGGCGCGCCTTGACCCGGTGACCGCGCTGCGGAGCACGTGATGGGCAGACTCGACGGATCGAGGCGACTTGACCGGAGCACCCGTCTGCGTGCGATTCCCGCAGTGAATCGGGGCCCGACGAGCATGAGCAACTCTGTGGCGCCCGCTTCGTGCTCCGGAGCCCTCGATGCACCGTGGGGATTGCACGTGGAGGACCGCTCCTGCGTGATTTCCTCGATGGAGCGAGGACGTCGACGATGAATGACGTGATCCTGGGGGCAACCGACCTCACGAAGGTGTACCGGCGTGGCGCATCAGAAGTCCGTGCCGTCGACGGCGTCTCACTCGAGGTTGCCGCCGGCGAGTTCATGGCCATCATGGGCCGATCGGGCTCGGGCAAGACGACGCTTCTCGATCTGCTCGGCTGCCTGCTGCGTCCGACGGATGGTGCGCTTGAGATCGACGGCCGAAGCGTCATCGGCGCGTCGGACCGCGAGCTGGCCACGATTCGGCGCGAGCGCATCGGGTTCGTCTTTCAGGAGTTCAACCTGATCCCGACCCTGCCCGCCATCGAGAACGTGATGTTGCCGCTCCGGTACGGGCCACGCCGTCCCGATGGGCGGCAGGAGGCAGCGGCGCTCCTCGAGATGGTCGGACTGAGCGCTCGAGCCAGCCACCGGCCGACCGAGCTGTCGGGCGGGGAGCAGCAGCGCGTGGCGATCGCCCGTGCCCTGGTCAACGAGCCGGCCGTGATCCTGGCCGACGAGCCGACCGGCGAGCTCGACTCGGCAACGTCCGACACGCTGATGCGCACGTTGCGCGAACTGAATCGCGAGCGCGGCGTGACGATCATCATCGTGACCCACGACGCCGGGATCGCGGGCGCAACCGACCGCGTCGTGCGCCTCTCGGACGGCAAGGTCGTCGCTGACGAACGGAGCAGCGATCGCGGGTTCGGCCGCGCGCTGTCGGGCTCTCCATCGGCGAACGGGAACGGGAACGGCACCGGTCACGGCCATGCTCGCGGTGGCGATGGCGTGTGGGCACGACTTGGCGACCTGCTGGACCGGGTGCGCGGCCGATGATCGAGGCGATGGGACTCACGAAGCATTTCAAGGCCCTGACGGCCGTCCACGATCTCGCCTTCACCGTCGGCGACGGTGAGATCTTCGGCATCCTCGGCCCGAATGGAGCCGGCAAGACAACCTCGATCCGCATGCTCGCCGGGTTGATCGGTCCGTCCGAGGGCACGGCACGCATCAACGGACTCGAGCTCGGCCGCGACTCGCAGCGCATCCGCGCCACCACCGGCGTGCTCACCGAAGCCCCTGGCCTGCACGACAAGCTGACCGCGCGGCAGAACCTGGGCTACTACGGCCGCCTGTATGGGCTGCGCGGTGCGAACCTGCGGCGCGCGGTGGACCGATACCTCGGCATCGTCGGCCTGCCCGATGCTGGCGATCGACGCGTCGGCGGCTTCAGCAAGGGCATGCGCCAGAAGGTGGCCATTGCCCGCGCACTGCTCCACGAGCCGGAGGTCGTGTATCTCGACGAGCCGACGAGCGCGCTCGACCCATCGGCAGCCAAGACGGTTCGTGACTTCGTGGCCACCCTGCGCGACGCGGGTCGTTCGGTTGTGGTGTGTACGCACAACCTCGACGAGGCCGAGCGCCTGTGCGACCGGATCGGGATCATGCGCGGCACCCTGCTCCGTGTCGACACCCCCTCCGGGCTGCGCCGGCAGGGCCGATCCGCGTCGGTCCGCGTGGATCTCGTCGGTGCGCGGCGGCCGGAATCGTTCCTCGACATGCTCGCCGAGCTGCCGTTCGTGGAGGGCGTGCAGGTGTCCGATGGCTCACTGCTGATGGAGGTGGGGGACCCGCGCGGCGACAAACCTGAGCTGGTGCGAGCGCTGGTGGGGGCCGGCGCACGTATCGTGGCGGTCACCGAGCAGGTGGCCACGCTCGAGCAGGTCTACCTGGACCTGGTCGGCGAGGCCGGTACCCGCGACTCGCGGATCGTGGAAGGGGCCGCCTGATGCGTCCGGGAATGATCGCGGCGGTCCTCGGCAAGGAGGTGCGCGACCTGTTCGCCAATCGGCTGCTGCTGGGCGCGGTCGCCTTCCCGGCCCTCGTGTTCGCCTCGATCCCAACGGGCATCGTCGCGTTCATCGAGGTCAACGATCTGGATCCTGCGCAGATGGGACAGATCGAGCAGTACATCGGTCAGTTCCCGGACCTGCCGCCCAAGCTGGCGGCGCAGGGTTTCATCGTGCTCAACTTCATGGCCTACTTCCTCCTGATCCCGGCCATGGTGCCGATGGCGATCGCGACCCAGTCGGTCATCGGCGAGAAGACGGCCCGCTCGCTCGAGCCGCAGCTGGCAACGCCGTTGGAGGTCAGCGAGCTGCTGATCGGCAAGGCGCTCTCGGCTGCTGCGCCCGCCGTGCTGGCAACCTGGGGAGTGTTTCTGCTGTATGCCTTCGTGAACGGCGCGATCGCCGATCCGAGGCTGACCGTTCTCATCATCAGTGACGTATGGATCGTGGCCATGCTGACGCTGGTGCCACTCATCTGCCTCCTGAGCGTGCTGCTCGGGATCATCGTCTCGTCCCGGGTAAGCGATGCACGGACGGCACAGCAGATCGGCGGCTTCATCGTGCTGCCCGTCATCGGCGTTGCGGTCGCCGGCTTCTTCAGCGGTCAGGCATCGTTCAGCATGCAACAGGTGCTGCTCGGCGACCTCATCGTGGCGCTCCTGATCGGCGTCTCGCTGGTCATCGGCAACTGGATCTTCGACCGAGAGGCGATTCTGACCCGGTTGACCTGAGTGGCTCCCTGCGCATGCCCGCCCCACGGGCGTAGCGGCCAATCATTCGCCGGTCTTGCGTCCCACGGGAACTCCAGCCAAGCAGGAGCCCGGCAGCTTCGCCACGGCTCCCACTGCACGCACAATCGGAGACTCATTCGCCGATACGCCCGCCCACGGGAACGCGTGAGCCACAGCTCGTTCGCCTTTCGGTTGCATCCCGTGCAACCGAAAGGAATTGATGCCCGAATGTTCATGCTCAGCAGTGGTGACCTACGGGGCGCGGTCCTCGATCTCCCAGGCGTGGTCCAGGACGTGCCACGCGGCGCGGCGCACGGCGTAGCGAGGGGACCAGGGCTTCGTCACCCGGTTCGGCTGCGCCGGCGGCTCGCACGCGGCCCGGGCGGTGACGGCATCGGCGAAGGCGTCGTGGAGCTCGGATGCGTTCGGCAGGCGCGAGCCGAGCTGGCCGAGGTAAGCGGACTCTGCCTCGCGCACATGGTCGATGATCTTCGGCACCTGCCGTCCGCCGCCACGCGGTCCGAGGCGCAGGCTGACGCCCGCGGCGCCAGCCGCAGCCGCATCGAAGGTCGCCCATGCTGCGCGGAGGAGCGCGAGCATCCGCGTAAGCTCCGCGGCCGAGATCGGGTCTTTCTCGACGGAGGCCACAGCGCCCGGGACGCCGAATTCCGTGCCGCCCCCGCCGGTCAGCTGCTCGACGACCTCGACGCCGCGAACAGTGGTCGGCGGTCGGAATACGACCTTCGCCCGGCGCGCGACCTCCGCGTACCGAGAGCCGTAGGCGAGGAGCGCATCAAGAGCTCCATCAGACGTTCGACCGGCGCGGGACCAACCGGGCCAGTCGAGGGCGCTGGCGAAGGCACGCTTGGGAGCGACCTCCAGGACGACGCGGGGGCCTATCGGCGAAGCGGTCAGGCCCCGTGATGCTCGCGCTGGTGCAGCCGCTGAATGAGCGCGCGCATGATGGGAACGGCGATCTCCGGGTGCTCCTGGAGCAGCGCGCTGAACTCCCAGGCCGGGAAGAGCAGGCACTCGGTCTCGGTCGCGGCAATGACCGATGCCGAACGCGGATGCTCCTCGATCAGCGCCAGCTCGCCGAAGAAGTCTCCGGCCTTCAGGGCACCGAGCTGCTCGCCAGCGCGTTCGACTCGGCCCTCACCGCTCAGGATGATGTACAGCGCTGTGCCGTTCGAGCCCTCGCGGACGATCTCGGCGTCCGCAGCGTATGTGCGGCGCTTTCCGGTTTCGGCGAGGCGTCGCCGAATGCGGCCATCGAGACCCGCGAGGAGCGGGACCGATGCCAGTTGCTGCTCGAGCTCCACCGGCGTGATCCTCCGTGCTTGGCTGCGATTCGGCGTGATGTGTGGGCCATGCTACCGCGCCTCACGCGTTCTGGCGCGGTCCCGCTGCGTCGAGCAGATCCGCTCGGTCGACTGCCGTCTCGCGGCGCCACACCTGCAGCGTGCGAATCTCGCATGGTCCCAGCTGGACGCGAAGCTCCTCCCCGGGGCTGACCGCGACGGCGGAGCCCGGATTCCCGCGCAGATCCGCCTCGCGCGCCTCCTGGATACCGGGTCCGAGTCCGGCGATTCGCGCATCGGTGGCGAGGTTCACGATCCGCGCTTCGAGCCAGCCATCCGCGCGTCGGCGAAGCGAGGAGAGAACGACACCATCGCCGGAGAGGCGCAGGCTGTCGGTTCCGGCCGACTCCGGTGGCCACGGAGCATTCGCGATTGCGACCCCCGGCGCGGACAGCAGTGGATGACGGTATCGTTCGGCGGCGCTCGCCACACCACCGTCCAACCAGTCGCCGCGGCGCGGGTAGAGTGCGAACTCAATTTGCCAGCGGCCCCACATCTGCGCATTCGGGATGGCGATGGCGGGACCG
>JBPCKH010000015.1:0-3875 GCA_051004475.1 Candidatus Limnocylindria bacterium
GCGAGTACGAACGCCTGGTCGTCTTCTTCTTCGGACGCCTGCAGGGCTCGCGCGGACCGGGCATCGTGCTCCTGATCCCGTTCGTGCAGCAGGCGGTCAAGGTCGACCTGCGCGAGCGCTTCCTGGAAGTGCCGCAGCAGACCTGCATCACCAAGGACAATGCGCCGATCAGCATCGACTTCCTGGTGTACTCGAAGGTCTTCCAGCCCGATGTCACGGTGACCGCGGTGGTCGACTTCACGGGCGCATCACAGGCGCTCGCCGCCACTACGCTGCGCGCGGTGATCGGTGACATTCCGCTCGACGACGTGCTCGCCAAGCGCGAGGAGATCAACCACATCCTGCGCGCCAAGCTGGACGAGGTGACCGAGCGCTGGGGGGTGAAGATCACCAGCGTCGAGATCCGCGAGATCCTTCCGCCGCGCGACATCCAGGACGCAATGAACCGCCAGATGAGCGCCGAGCGCAACCGGCGCGCCAACATCACCGAGTCGGAGGGCACGCGGCAGGCGACCATCAACGTGGCCGAGGGCGACAAGCAGTCGAGCATCCTGCGCGCCGAGGGCGAGCGGCAGTCGCAGATCCTGCGCGCCGAGGGGTATGCGAACGCGCTCCAGACGATCTTCGGCGCCGCGAGAGGGATCGACGAGAAGACGATGGCGCTCCAGTACCTCGACGCGCTCAAGGCGCTGGCGGATGGCGAGAGCACGAAATGGATCGTGCCGATGGAGCTCAGCGAGCTCACGCGGCCTATAAGCGCGGCCATGCGCGAGATGCGACCCTCCGGGACCACTGAGGCGGGATGATCCGGGGCATTCTGCGGGTGGCCGGCCGGGTCATCGGCCTGGCTGCGGCCGTCTACCTGGCTGCCATCGGCGTGCGCGGATCGTACGTGCTCGTCCATCCGCAGACCCGTCCGTTCCTGCCGGATCCGGTTGACGGTCCGGCAACTCCGGCTGACATCGGCCTCGAGTACGAGACGGTTCGCTTCACGACCGATGACGGCGTCACCCTCTCGGGCTGGCTGATTCCGGCTGCACGAGAGACCCGGACCGCCGTGATCGTGATGCACGGGTTCTCGGGTCATCGGCTGCCGGAGCTGGCGGCCTTTGTTCCGTGGCTCCAGGAGCGTCATCACGTGCTCCAGTTCGACTTCCGGGGACACGGCGAAAGTGGTGCCGGCATGGTGACGCTCGGTTCGCATGAGCGACGCGATGTCGCCGCCGCGGTGCGCTTTATGGATAGCCGTGGGTTGGGGCCAACCGCCCTGTTCGGGATCAGCATGGGTGCCGCCATCGCGATTGTGTCGGCTCCGGACCTGCCGGTGGCCGCGGTCGTCGCCGATGCGCCCTTCGCGCAGCTGCGCCACCCGGTCGCCAGTCGCATGCGACAGCTCGGCTACCCGCTCGCCGGCATCGGCGCACGCGTGGTGGTCGGCGGGGCCGGGATGCGAGCCCGCTCGCGGGTGCTCGACCCAATCAGTGCGGTCGCCCGGATTGCGCCCCGTGCCCTGATGGTCATCGCGCCGCGCGAGGATCGGCTCATCAGCTGGCGCCAGGGCGAGCTTCTGTATCGGACTGCGGGGGAGCCGAAGGAGCTGATGGTGGTCGAGGGCGCCGGGCATGCCGAAGCCTACGCGGCCGACCCGGTGGCGTATCGGCAGCGCGTGCTCGCTTTCCTTGAGCGCCACCTGGGATAGGTGTGGTTCGCCTCTTGCCCCAGCAATGCCGCTCGGTCGCGAACGGTCGCGAACGGTCGCGATTCACATGAGGCGTGCGCCAGGTCCTCGATAGCCCGATAGGAGCGTCCTGATTCCCGTGTGATGTGAATCGGAGCGCTCCGCAGGCTGTTGGGCGTGCGTACTGGTCGCATGGTGTGAATCTGGACGGCTCGGACCGGCCGAAACGATCGGCGCCAGGGCAACACGCCGCAACCGTGACGGATCGCGACTACGAATTGCGCGCAGTCATGGGCAGGGGCTGATAGGTACTGATGGGGTGAGGTGCGGTACCCATCGGTTCGGAGTGCCAGCAGGTCCGGCATCTATAATCGCGCCGTTCCAACATCCGTCAGGGGTCGTGCATTGGCCGCTACCAAGGTCCTGGTCGTCGACGACGACCTCAACATCCAGCGCGTCCTGGTCTTCACCCTCAAGCAGGAGGGGTTCGAGGTGCACGTCGCCTCCGACGGGCAGGCGGGCGTTGAGATGGCGGCCTCCCTCGATCCGGACCTGATCCTCATGGACGTGGCGATGCCGCGGCTGGACGGATATGCGGCGACGCAGCAGATTCGAGCTGCTGACAAAGGTGGTCGGCGCGTGCCGATCATCATGCTGACCGCCGAAGCCGACGTCGAGCAGCGGGTCAAGGGCCTCCGTGCCGGCGCCGATGACGACATCGTCAAGCCATTCCATCCCCTCGAGCTGATCGCCCGCATCAAGGCGCTCCTGGCTCGCTCGGGCCACGGCCAGAAACCGAAGTCGGGGACGGAGAAGCATACGCTCGGCAGGCTCGCGTGCTTCTACGGCGCGAAGGGTGGCGTGGGAACCACGACGATCGCCATCAATACGGCGATCGCACTGGCCGGGCGGTTGAAGCGCAAGACTGCGCTCGTCGACGCCAACCTCCAGTTCGGCGACATGCGCGTCTTTCTCGACCTAGGCCTCGACTCGTCATCGATCGTGAATGCCATCAGCGAGCCGGACCTCGACGCCGATCTCCTCAAGAAGCTGATGGTGTCGCACCACGCCGGACTCCAGTTGCTGCTGGCGCCGCCCAATCCGGAGTCCGCCGATCTCGTGGTCGAGCGACAGCGATCTCAGCCGCGTGCGCTGTCGAACATCCTGGCGCTGATGCGCAAGGCCTACGACTACACCGTCGTCGACATGGCTAAATCGATCGACGATTTCAATCTTCAGCTGTTCGACGAGGCCGATGTCATCTTCGTGGTGATGACCGCCGACCTCTCCTGCCTGAAGAACGTGCGACTGGTCATCGAGACGATGGAGTCTCTCGGCTACAAGCGCGGCAAAATCCAACTGGTGCTGAACCGATCGAACGCGTCCACCGGCATCAACGTGGACAATGCCGAATCAGCGCTCGGCCACAGGATCGACTACCAGGTCATCAACGAGTATCGCGGCGCGATCAGCGCCCTCAACTCGGGCGAGCCGTTCATGTCATCGAGGCCAGACGGGCCGCTCGGACAGAGCGTCTCGAAATTTGCCGCCGAGCTTGACGCCAAGCTCGCCGCCGAGTTCGGTTCGTCAGCCTCCTGACCGATAAGCCAGCCCTAAGCGGTTGGTAATCGGTCCTCGATAGCCTTGGCGGTGCCGGTCGCCGCTGGTTAGTAGGGAGGCGAGCAGGCGGGCGACCGGCATACGTCCAACCCTCCTCGCCTCCATCGAGGACCAGCGATGCTCGCCACGGCGCTCAGCGCATCGATCGTCGGCGTCGACGGGGTGCCCGTTCGCGTGGAGGTGGATGTCGCCTTTGGCCTGCCCGGTCTCACGATCGTCGGTCTACCCAGTATCGGTATATAGTGCTAGAGTCCAGTGCATGACACGAGCACTGATCTACGCCCGCCTCTCGCAGGACCGCAACGGCCAATCAACCTCGACTGCGCGCCAGGTAGCCGCGTGCGAGGCGTGGGCAGCCGCTCGCGGTTGGGAAGTAGCCGGTAAGTACGTCGACGCGGACCTGTCGGCCTTCAAGGGGGTGGCCCGCCCGCAGTACGACGCGATGCTGGAGGCCGTCACTGAAGGGGACGGCGACTTGGTGCTGGCCTGGAAGCTCGACCGTATCCTGCGTCGTCCTCGCGACTTCGAGCGCCTGTGGGCCATGTGCGAGGACCGTGGGGCGAACCTCGCCACAGTC
>JBPCKH010000016.1:0-9219 GCA_051004475.1 Candidatus Limnocylindria bacterium
GCAGCGGATCGACGATGATGTCATCTCGGCGGATGCCATGGTCGGCCGCGCGCTCGACGATCCGCTTGGCGACGGCGAAGCGCACGTCCGGATCCTCGCTGATGCCGGTTTCGTCGTTGCTGATCGCGACAACCGCCGCGCCGTACCTCTTGACCAGCGGCAGGACCTGCTCCAGGCGCTCCTCCTCGCCGGTCACGGAGTTCACCAAGGCCTTGCCACGGTACGCGGCCAAGCCTGCCGCCAGAGCCTCCACGATCGAACTGTCGATCGACAGTGGGACATCCGTCAGCGACTGGACGAGCTCGACCGTCCTGGCCAGGATCGCCGGCTCGTCAGCGAGCGGAATGCCGGCGTTCACGTCGAGCATGTGCGCGCCGGCCTCGATCTGCGCGATCGTGTCCCTCTCGACGCGTGAGAAGTCGCCCGCCTTCATTTCCTCGGCGAGCAGCTTCCGGCCGGTTGGGTTGGTCCGCTCGCCGATGATCACGAACCGCCGGTCATCGCCGATCACGACCTCGCGGGTGGCCGAGGAAACGACGGTGTGCGTCACCCTTGCGCCCGTCCCGCGGGGGTTTCGTCATGCGCTGGCGGGAAGACCGGCCCACCCTCCAGGCCGCCCGAAACGATAAGCTCGGCCAGGCGGTGCTTCGTGTACGCAGCCTCTAGGCGGTCAGACTCCGCCCGGACCTCCGCCTCGATGTCCTGGCCGCATTCCTGCTGGACCTTGCGCCACTCACCGATGTAGTCGTTGTAGGCGCGCATGCCGGCGCGGCTGGCGGCCTTGTCGATCGCGACCTGGAAGCGCGGATGGAGGACGATCTTGCTCGTTCGTCGTCCGTCGCGGGCCAGGACCTGGGCCGGGATATCGCGCCACAGGATGATGCTCAGGGTGGCCATCCCTCAGGCAGCGACGGCGTTGGCGGACGGCCGATGGCCGCGAGCCGCGGCGCTGGCGAGGGAGGTCGCGAGATCACCGTAGCCCGTATGACGATGCTCGAACGCCAACCCCAGCCGGTCCGCGGCTCGACGGGCCAGCCCAAGGAGGTCCGGATCGGCGAGCTGGGACAGATAGACGACGCGCCGGTAGTTGCCGAAGTACATCTGCTGAAGCTCCGGATGGCGGTCGATCCCGAGCCCTCGGATCACGAGTCGCTCGAAGTTCCGGGCAAGGAAGTCGGTCAGCCAGAAGGTCGCTGGCTCCTCTTCGGCAAGCCGCGAAAAGTCCTGCCGACCCGCGAAGAACTCGTAGCAATGGGCGCCGGGAAGTCGTTCGACTCCCTCTTCTTCGAGCACCCGGTCCAGGAGCCCGCCCGTCCCGCAGTCGGCGTACGCCACGAAGATGCGGGCGTGCTGCCCGCCCGCTCTATCCGCGTGGATCTTCGCACGCACTGCGCCGGGAATGCCGTCCGGACGGTTGTGAAGCGAGGGCGGGAGGCAGGTGACGTCGATGTTCGGCAGTCGGCTCGTCAGCTCGACGAGTTCACGAGCCAGCGCGCCGCAGCCCACGACGAGGACGCGGGGTGCTGCGGGATCCGATATCTCAAGCGGCTGCACGGCGCTCATCGATCAGGCGGCGTGCTGTTTCGGCGGCCACGCCCGCGTCGCGGCAATAGGCGTCGGCACCCACCGCAATCCCGAACTCGTCGTTGAGTGGCGCCCCGCCCACCAGGATGATGTAGTCGTCGCGCATGCCGCGGTCCCTTAGCGCCTGGACGACGACCTTCATGTACGGCATCGTCGTCGTCAGGAGCGCGGACATCCCCAGGATGTCCGGCCTGTGCAGCTCCAGTGCTGCGATGAACTTCTCCGCGTCCGTGTTGATGCCGACATCGATGACCTCGAATCCAGCGCCCTCGAGCATCATTCCGACGAGATTCTTGCCGATGTCATGGATGTCGCCCTTGACCGTCCCGATGACCACCTTTCCGACCGGCTGGGCGCCGGTCTCGGCCAGAAGCGGGCGCAGGATCTCCATGCCGGCTTTCATCGAATTCGCCGCGAGCAGTACCTCCGGGACGAACAGGATTCCGTCACGGAAGTCGACCCCCACGATCTTCATGCCCGCAACGAGAGCATCGTCGAGGACCTTCGTTGGCGGAAACCCTCGCTCGAGAAGGATGTTCGTCCCGGCGGCGATCTCATCCTTCATGCCGTCGTACAGATCGTTATGCATCTGCTCGATCAGCTCGTCGTCAGAGAGCGAGGCTAGATCGATGTCCCCGTAGTCGTCCGACACCGTCGCCGCTCCTATCCGCATCCCGGGCCCACTTGGTTCCACCATACGGAACGATGCCGTATGATGGAACGGAGCGGACAATCTATACGGACGGCGGGTGGGTGTCCAGAGTCCAGTCGATCGAGCGTGCATTCGCGGTGCTGTCGGCACTCGGCGACGGGCCGATCGGCGTGACCGAGGTCGCCGACCGGGTCGACCTGCCCAAGAGCACGGCGGCCCGGATGCTGGCGTCCCTCGCACGCGAGGGTGCCGTCGAGCAGGTGCCCGGCGACACGCGCTACCGACTCGGCGCGCGGATCGTGTCGCTGGCGGCCGGGGTCGTTCCCAGGCGCAGCATCGTCGCGCTCGCTCGGCCCGTGCTCGTCGAGCTGGCGTCCGCGGTCGGCGAGGCCGCCGGTCTATCCCTCGTCGACGGCTTCGTCGTCCACTACATCGACCAGGTTGACACCGCACACGAGGTCCTCGTTCGCGACTGGACCGGCAGCCGCCTCCCGATCCACGCCGTGTCGTCCGGCCAGGTCTTCCTGGCCCACATGGCCCCGTCGGCTGTGGACCGTTTCCTGGCCGATCCACTCGAGCGGTTCACGCCGCGCACCCTGGTGGAGCCTGCGGCCCTGCAGGAGCGGCTTCGCGGCATCCAGCTCGACGGCTACGTGTGGGGGCGCGACGAGTTCGCAGAGGGCATCAACTCGGTCGCGGCGCCGATCGCGGACGCCTCCGGTACTGTGAGCGCCGCGGTCCACGTCCATGGCCCGGCGTATCGCTTTCCGGGACCAGGTGACGAGGTGGGGATCGCGCGCGAGGTCATGGCGGCAGCGGCCCGGATCTCCGGTCGGCTGCGGCAGGCCCCCTGCAATTCCGTAACGAGACGCGGGGCACTGGTTAGGCCGTGAAGAAGTCGATCAGCGATTGCGTCACCTCTGCCGGCGCATCCTCCATCGCGAAATGGCCTGCTCCCGCGATCAGCCGCACCGTCGCCCCGGGGATCAGGTCGCCCAAGCGGCGCGCCAGTGCCGGATCGAGCCAGGCGTCCTCCGCGCCCCAGATGACGAGCACGGGTATCCGGATCGTCGGCAGCAGCGGTTCGAACTCACGCGTGTGCTGTTCGTCGAACCCGGCTACCTTCTCCAGGTAGGCGGCCTGACCCTCCGCCCCACGCCAGCGCCCGTGGTATGCCTCGAAGGCGTCCTCGTCAAGGTCATCGAGGATCGCGGTTCTGAAATGCGCGGCGGTGACCTGATCGAAAATATGGCCCGGCATCGTCCGGTACACCTCGAGGTGCGCCTGGATGTGGCGCGTCGTGTGGGTGATCCAGGGCGCCAGGACAACGGAGTCGATGAGTGCGAGGCAGCGGAGCGGACGCTCCTGCATGAGGTGGGCCCGAAGCGCGATCGCGCCACCGATGTCGTGTCCGGCGATGGCCGGCGCCTCCAGCTCCCAGTGATCAATGAGCTCGACGAGCGTCAGGGAATGCGTCGCGATCGATACCCGACCATCGGCCGGCGGCGGCGAGTCCCCATAACCGGGAAGATCGAATACATAGACAGTGAAGTCCTGCGCGAGGGCGGGCGCCACGTTCCGCCACAGATAGGACCAGGTCGGGGTGCCATGGACGAGCACGACAGGCGGCCCCGTGCCGAAGACGTCCCATGCGATCGGACCGCGGGACAGGTGGGCTCGACGGCTTAGGGCCCAGTCGTTATCCGCGGCCGTCGTCAGCCCTCGCGGTTAGGACTTGTCGCTCTCGGGCGCCTCGGGAGTGTCACCCTCGCGGCTGACGCTGTACGCGTGTGCACCGGCACCGGCCAGTTGTCCCCGGTCCACGATCAGGTACTCCTCGCGGATGGGACGCTGGTCGAACCAGCACTCGAGGATCTCGCGCGTGCCGGCCGCATAGCGAGCCTGCGCGGAGAGCGAGGACCCGGAGATGTGCGGAGTCATCCCGTGGTGGGGCATGGACCTCCAGGGATGATCCGCCGGAGCCGGCTGCGGGTACCAGACGTCCCCTGCGTATCCCGCGAGATGCCCGCTCTCGAGAGCACGCACGATCGCATCTCGGTCGCAGATCTTGCCCCGCGCGGTGTTCACGATGTACGCGCCGCGCTTCATCTTGCCGATGAGCGCGTCGTCGAACATGTGCTCGGTCTCGGGATGGAGGGGCGCGTTGATCGTGACCACGTCGCACACCGGGACCATCGACTCCGCGTCGGGGTGGAACGTCACACCGAGCTCGCGCTCCACCTCCTCGGGAAGTCGATGCCGATCGGTGTAGTGGAGTCCCACGTCGAACGGCTTCAACCGTCGCAGTACCGCCGAACCGATCCTGCCGGCAGCGACAGTGCCGACCTGCATCCCTTCGAGGTCGTATGAGCGGGAGACGCAGTCCGCGATGTTCCAGCCCCCTTTCACCACCCACTGGTACGACGGGATGTAGTTGCGGACCAGGGACAGGATCATCATCACGACATGCTCGGACACGCTGATGCTGTTCGAGTAGGTGACCTCGGTGATGGTGATCCCATGCTCGATCGCCGCCTCGAGGGCGACGTGGTCGGAGCCGATCCCGGCGGTGATGGCGAGCTTCAGCTTGGGTGCCTTCGCGATCCTCTCGGCAGTCAGGTATGCCGGCCAGAACGGTTGCGAGATGACAATCTCGGCGTCCGCGAGCTCCCGTTCGAAGACCGAGTCCGGGCCTTCCTTGTCCGACGTGACGACGAACGTGTGGCCGCGCTCCTCCAGGAATCGGCGCAACCCGAGCTCGCCTGAGACGCTGCCGAGAAGATCGCCCGGCTCGAAGTCAATCCGTTCCGGGGTCGGAGTCGTCTGACCGCCGGGGTAGCGCTCGATCGTGGGGACCGCATCGCGCGCGTATGACGTCGGATACCCGTCGACAGGATCGTCGTACAGGACGCAGAGGACCTTCGCCATCCCTGCTGACCTCCTTGGCTCTAGGGCAGAATGGCCGGCGATGCTACACCGTCGCTTGGACGCTGACGAGGTCTTGCGCCGCCAGGTAGTGTCTCAGTTTGAGCCGTAGGTCTCCGGCTCTTCGGCGGCGCGGGCCAGTTCGTGTCCGTTGCGCTCGCTGGCGATCAACTCCTCTACGGACGGCATTGCATCGAGCGAGCGTATCTCGGGTGCTGGTATCTCATCCATGAGTAGGCCGGGCTGTGGAGTAACGATGTCGAGACCTCTCAGCAGCTCCGCCACCGGCAACAGCACGATCTCTAGGCCCTTCTCTTTGACGCGGGCTACCTCCTCAATTGCGCCACTGCCGAAGCTCAGGGCGACGATGTAGCCCTTCTTCTTTCCAGCCCGCTCGACGGCGGTTTCGAAGTTGTCCACGACGTTCCGGCCCACGCCGCTCGACTGTTTGACTTGGATCGGCTCGTGGAGCATGAAGCTGTAGCCGTCGATGCCCATATCGCCAGACTTGCGCGGTGCATGGGTGCCGTGCATCTGCTGGATGACCCAGTTCTGGAACTCGAACGGCTTGAGTGCCTGTAGCTGCGCCAGGTAACGGGCATGTTCACGAGCTTGATGCTTGACCGGTTCACCCCAGCGCGTCGGCTGATCTGGTCGCGCATGACACCCACGCCGGTCGGGCTGATATCTATGCCGATCCACTGCCGTCCAAGCTGCGCCGCCGCGACAAGCGCGGTCCCACAGCCGGCGAAGGGATCGAGCACGATGTCCTTTGGATTGGATGACGCCGCGATCAGTCGGGCCAGTAGTTCCTCGGGTTTCTGGGTCGGGTAGCCCGCGCGTTCGTTCGACCAGGGCATGACCGCGTGGTGCTCCCAAACGTCATCTGCGAGCTTGCCTCGCTCCAGGTCACGGCTCGATCCGTCCGCTCGCGGCTGGCCGTCGATCCATTTGTACGGGACGCGCACCGCATCGGCGTTGAACGTCCATGTCTTGCCCTTCGTGTAGAAGAAGATCGTGTCGTGCTTCCGCGCCCAGCGTCGCTTGGATGCCCCCCCCCGCTGTAATACCAAACAAACTCGTTCTGGAACTGGCCATAGCCAAAGATGTCATCCATCATCGTCTTGAGGTAGTGGCCAGCGTGCCAGTCGCAGTGGAGATAGATGGAGCCTGTTGGCTTGAGGACGCGATGCAACTCCATCATCCGCTCGCGCATCCACGCGACGTAGTGATGGACGCCACCGGCGAAGCGATCCTCGAATGACCTGACCTCTGCCTCATCTCCCCAAATGACCTCATAGGTCCGATTAGAGAAGAAGGGCGGGTCGAGGTAGATCAGATCGATCGACTCAGCCGGGAACTGCGCCAGCCGTTCGAGGTTGTCATCGCAGTAGATGACGCTGGTTTCGAGGTACCCGACGGGCGTCACGGCGCGAGGATAGCCGCTCAGTCGAGCAGCGCGGCGATCTCCTCACACGTCCACACGTGGTCACTGATGCCCGCTGCCATCGCGGGAGTGCGCGGGTATGGGTTCGCCAGCACCTTCATCGGGCGGGCGAAGTTGATGTACATGAAGTGCAGCGCGACGGCTGCGGCGTGGTTCTCAACCTTCTTAGAGAACCCATTCGTCAACCGCGTGAACCGGCGCATCCCCATCCGCATGGTGAGGTTGGCCCGCTCAACGTGCGACGTGTTGATGTAGTCGGGGTCAGGGCTGCCGCTGATCGTCTTGCGCTCGACTGACGTGACCGTATTGGGGCTGTAACGGCGAGCCGTCGGGCTGCCGTCCTCTGACGGCATCGTGCCGTATTCCTTGAGCATCTGGCCGTAGTCCACGTCCGAACCGAACGCGTCCTCGATGGCGGTGAGATAGGACGTGTGACCGTCAGTCGTGATCTGCGGGGGATAGGCGAGCCGCGAAGCCAGGTCGCGCATCATCCGTCGCGCCGAGTCTGTGGAACGGTCACTGACGAGCCAAGTCACGATGAGCTTCGTGTCAGGATCGATCGCGGTCCATGTCCAAACATCGCCATACCCGAACGTGCCGGACTTGTCCTCGGGCACGTTGCGAGCCTTGGAATAGCAGTAGGCCCATATCTCGTCCGCCTGTATGCGCTGGCAATCGAGGAACCGGACGTGCTCGTTCTGATAGGCAGCGCAAGCATCGCCAAGGTCGACCAGCAGCTTCGTCACGGTGTTGATGCTGCGACCAGTTAGCCGAGTGGTCGAGCGAAGGCTGTTGCCCTCGACCAGTGCCCGGATGATGGCGGCTCGTTCCTTGTTGTTCAGCCTGTTCATAGTGAACATTATGCTTAGGTGTCGTGCCAACTGTGTGTCACAAGTCGGGCGGTTGACAGGTCTAATCTGAAGATTCATGCTTAGGAAGAGGCGGAGGCCCGCCGAAGCGGGCCCCACGCTCAACAAGAGCAGCGGGCAGTACGTCGGGGGCGACTCCCACTCGACTGTCCCGCACGGTGCTGTCAACACCGTGACGCTCCTTCCTGTGGCGGTGGGTTGGCTCTAGCGAACCGTTAGACCCACCGCCTCTTCTATTGGGGCAGACCGAGCAATTTCTCGATGCGAGTCATGAGCGCGTTGTCGACCTCGCCCTTGCTGCCCTGATCGCGGAGTGCGCCGATCAGGGTGCTGATGTATTCGTTCTTCAGTTCTTCAGTGGTCTTCGGAGTGACGGGCGGCCGGCTGCCGTTGTCGCCATCGTCACCACCGCCACCCGCGTTCTCCTTGGGCGGCACGGCGTCGTTCTCAGATTCGGCTGGTGGTGAACTGCGGGGTGCGCCGATGTTCGGGATGATGAGTTGCGTTCGGCTGCCAGTGACTTCGAAGAACGCCGCCTGTTCGGCTGACTCCATGAGGGCGCGATACGCCTTGTGAATGCGACCAGGGACGATGCCGTAGTGAGTCCGCATCAGGTTCTTCAGTCCAAACTCAGGCGGCAGGTGCCGCCCGCGATGATCCTCATAGACCGCCTTAAAGAGCGGAACGGCGAGGAAGGCGTCAACCATTGCCTGCCGAGCAGTCTCGCGATACACCGGCATGAGGATGCTCTGCGCTCGCTCAGTCAGCACCATCTGACCGCCTTCGCTTTGAACAAGGCCATAGGCGCGGGCTGAAGCGACCAGTTCGAGGTAAGCGCCGTTCTTGGCCGACTTGTAGCGGAGATATGCTGCGAGCTGTTCGTTGTTTGCTCGACCGCCTCCCTGCTCGTGGATGGCTTTGGCTGCGGCAAGAGCATCGCCTAGTGAATAGACGGCGAACTTCGTAGCCGACTGTCCCCTTGTTTTCGGCTCGGGCTTCGCTAAAGGCTCCGTCGCCACTGTCGAACTCCTTACTATCTAGGCGGAAGAAATCTTCCGCCCAAAGAGTAAGTCAGCGGCGTAAGGCCGTCAAGTTTTCGACCACCGCGCGGCAGCAGCTTTTCGAGCAATCTCGGACCGCCGCTCAGGACTGAGCCGCTCCGCCCGCAGCTTCCCGCCCTTAGCTCCGCCAAGCTTCCCACGCTCGACCCGCTCAGGGTCTTTCGTGGGCGCTGGCAAGTCATCGGCTTCGCCCAAGATCATGTCCAAGATCATCTTCGCCCGCTGGTTAGGATCGCGGGGCATCTTGCGCTTCTGCGGCCCTCGCAAGGTAACCTCGGTCACGCGCTCAGTCTTGTCAGCGTTGTCCATCTACCTAAGCATGGGCCAATGCTTAGGGAACGTCAACGCAGGGCGGATTCAAACTGAGACACTACCCGCCGCCAGCGACCGCCGGATCACCCGGATGGGACAATCGGGCCCATGGCTCCCGACTCGTCCCCCCGAGCGCGACTGCGAGCGCGCGTGACCGCGTTCCGTCGCCCACGCAGACGACCGGACGCGGACGCCGTTCCTGAGCGTCCGCATCGGGCGCGTCTCCTCGAGGGTGCTCCGATCGCGACCGCGATGCGCAATGGCGTGCGGGACGATGTGGCCTCCTTTACGGAACGCCACGGGTTCCCGCCGACGCTCGCGGTCGTGCTCATCGGCAGCGACGCACCGTCGGCGGTTTACCTCCACCAG
>JBPCKH010000017.1:0-7456 GCA_051004475.1 Candidatus Limnocylindria bacterium
TCAAGGTTCCGCCGCTCCTCCCCCGCTTCCTGTCGCCGGACGCCGATGCCCGCGTGTTCGTCCCGCTCGAGGACGTGATCGCCGCGAACCTCGGGCCGCTCTTTCCGGGCATGACGATCGTCGAGTCCACGAGCTTCCGTGTCACGAGGTCGAGCGATATCGATCTCGACGACGACGATGCCGAGGACCTTCTCGAGGCGCTCGAGGATCGGCTGCGCAGCAGGCGTTTCAGCCCGGCCGTCCGACTCGAGGTCGAACGCCGCACCTCGCCGCAGGTGCTCGCGCTCCTGATGCGCGAGCACCAGGTGACCGAGCGCGAGGTGGATCGGCTACCCGCACCGCTCGGCCTGGCCCATCTGTGGAACCTGTACGCGCTCGACCGCCCCGACCTCAAGGACGCGCCGCTTGTTGCAGTGACGCCGTCGGCGCTGGCTTCATCTGATGACATCGCACCCGACTTCTTCGGCGCCCTCGCCGAGCGAGACGTCCTCGTCCATCACCCATACGACTCATTCAGCGCCTCGGTGCAGGCGTTCATCGAGGCGGCCGCGGCCGACCCATCGGTCCTTGCCATCAAGCAGACCCTGTATCGAACGTCGGGCGACAGCCCCATCGTCGACGCACTGGTCGACGCCGCGGCCGCCGGGAAGCAGGTCGTGGTGCTGGTCGAGATCAAGGCCAGGGGCGACGAGCCAGCCAACATCGCCTGGGCCCGCATGCTCGAGCGCGCCGGATGCCACGTCGTGTATGGGCTCGTCGGGCTGAAGACGCACGCGAAGCTGTGCCTGGTGGTCCGCCAGGAGGGTGCCGGCATTCGCCGCTACGTGCATATCGGCACCGGCAACTACAACCCGTCCACGGCACGGACCTACGAGGACCTCGGCATCCTGACGGCCGACCCCACGCTGGCTGCGGACGTGAACCACCTGTTCAACCTGCTCACCGGGTACAGCCGTCGGTCGGAGTACGAGCGCCTGATCGTGGCACCGATCAACATGCGACGCCGCGTGATCGAGATGATCGATCGCGAGGCGAGGCTCGCGACGCCAGGGGCGCCGGGCAGGATCATGTGGAAGCTGAACAGCATCGTCGACGAGGCGATTATCGACGCGCTCTACGAGGCATCGCGCGCAGGCGTGGAGATCGATCTCATCGTGCGCGCCATCTGCAGCCTGCGTCCGGGCGTGGCCGGCATGTCGGAGACGATCCGGGTGCGCAGCATCCTCGGCCGATTCCTCGAGCATTCGCGCATCTACTGGTTCGGCAACGGCGGTGCTGCCGAGGTCTGGATCGGGTCCGCGGATATGATGCATCGCAACCTTGACCGCCGCGTGGAGACGCTCCTGCGAGTCGACGACCCCGCCATCAAGGTCCGGATCGAGGAGATTCTCGAGCTCGGCCTCCGAGATCGCGCGGGGGCCTGGACCCTCACCCCGGAAGGGCAGTGGCTCCGACCGACCCGCCCCGGCAACGGGAGCGGGCCGCTCATGAGTGTCCAGGCGGAGCTCCAGCGTCCGCGTGCATCCGCATGAGCGACCGATCGAACGAGATCGAGCTGAAGCTCGCCATCGACGGGGCGTTCTCACTGCCCGACCTGACCGATGACGCGCTCGTGCGCGAGGTCCGGCAGGACGAGTCACAGGACCTGTGGGCCACCTACTGGGATACGGCCGACCTGCGGCTGGCGCGCAACGGAGTGACCCTTCGGCGGCGTACCGGCGAGCCCGGAGGCCCGCGCTGGACCGTGAAGCTGCCGCTGCCTGCCGACGATCCGCACACGGTCGCCGGCAACGGCATCCTCGCGCGCCGTGAAATCGAGATGAAGGGCGCGGCCGACCATGTTCCGGTCCGTGCGATGGACCTGGTGACGGCATACGCCCGGACGGCGCCATTGGCCGAGATCGCACAACTGCGGACGCGCCGCCAGATCTGGTCACTCCTCGACGTCGACGGACTGCCCGTCGCCGTGCTCGATGACGACGAGGTGTCAGTGATGGAGCACGGTCGACGGATCTCGCGCTTTCGCGAGCTGGAGCTGGAGTCGCGCGGGCTGGACGACGAGCAGCTCCAGCGGATCGGCGGGCTGCTCCGCGCTGCCGGCGCGGTCGACGCCGAGCCGATCCCGAAGGTCGTCCGCGCCCTCGGACCCGCGGCGACCGCACCGTCGGACGGCGTGCCACCAGCGATTGGACCAGGCGAGCCGGCTGGGGCGACGGTGCGAGCGGCGCTGACCGAGGCCGTGGACCGGATCGTGCGACACGACGCCGGCATGCGCGTGGAAGACGCTGAGTCGCTGCACCAGGCGCGCGTCGGAGTGCGCCGCATGCGGAGCCACCTGCGTGCGTTCGGGCCGCTGCTTGATCGTCGCTGGACCGAGGCGCTCGCATCGGAGCTGCGCGGCCTGGCACGCCAGCTCGGCGAGGTACGCGACCTGGACGTGCTCATCGAGCGGCTGACGGCGCTCGCCAGCGACCTGCGACCGGTCATCGATCCACTCCTGGATGATCTCGCACGACGTCGGGACCAGGCCCGTGGCGAGCTTCTCATACGGATTCGGCACGAGGACTACGCGGCGCTGCTGGAGCGGCTCGTGGCGGCTGCCGCGGCTCCGCGACTCCTCCGCGCGGCCTCTCGCCCCGCGGCGTCCTCGCTGCCACCACTCTTCGGCGCTGCCTGGAAGCGGCTCGCGAAGCAGGCCGGGCGCCTCACCTCGGATTCGCCCGACACGGACTACCACGAGCTTCGCATTCGGGCCAAGCGCGCTCGCTACGCGGCGGAGGCCATCGGTCCGGCGCTCGACCCGGGCGGTCAGGATGGAGCCGATGCGATCCGCAAGCGGCTGACCGCGCTTCAGACGCTGCTCGGCGAGCTCCAGGATGCGGTGACCTCGCGCGAGGAGATCCTCAGCGCCGCGGCTCGGCATGCGGACAATGGTCCCTTCAACCTGGCGGCTGGCATCACCCTCGAGCGAGAGATGCAGCGCGCGGCCGCGGCCCGCGCGGGGGTTCCGGATGCGTGGAAGGATCTCCGCCGCCCCAGGCACCGTCGCTGGGTGCAGTCATGAGTGGTGCGACGATCCGTGCGGCGGGCGGCGTGGTGTGGCGCCGTTCGGATGCAGGCGCGGATGGCGCCGGCGTCGAGGTGGCGCTGGTGCATCGGCCCCGGTACGACGACTGGAGCCTGCCAAAGGGCAAGCTCGGTCCGGGCGAGCCCGAGGTGGAGGGTGCCGTGCGCGAGGTACTCGAGGAGACCGGCTATCACGTTCGTGTCGGTCGGCCGTTGGGCGAGACGCGGTACGACAAGGTGCTCGGAAAGATCGCCCGCCCCAAGGTTGTGCGCTGGTGGGCCATGCAGGCAACGACAGGCACCTTCACGCCGACGCGTGAAGTTGACGATCTCCGCTGGTCACCGCTCTCGGAGGCCGAGCAGATGTTGACGCGCGATACCGATCGAGACCTCCTGCGGCGCTTTGCGCAGGGTCCGGCCCCGACGCGAACGATGCTCCTCGTTCGTCACGCAAGTGCCGGCAGCCGCTCGAAGTGGAGTGGCGAAGACCGCGATCGCCCGCTCGACGATTGCGGTCAGGCGCAGGCGGACGAGCTCGTTCGCCTCCTGGCTCGGTTCGACGTTGGAACGATCGTGTCGGCCGACAATGCTCGCTGCATCGACACCGTCGCGCCCTTCGCCGAGGCGCTGGGCGTCCCCGTGCAGGAGGAGCCCATTCTGTCGGAGATCTGCTATCCCGGGCGCGAGGAGGAGGCTGCAGCACTCATGCGCTCGACCGATCCGGATCGGGACGCGGTCGCCTGCTCGCAGGGGGACGTGATCCCGGACCTCATCGGTCGAATATTGAAGGCGGACGATCTCGATCGGCCAGAGTCGATGGTGGCCGCCAAGGGCAGCGTCTGGGCGCTCACCTTCTCGGCGGATCGGCTCCTGAACGTCGAGTACTTCCCGCCGCCGCGGCCGGTCGAATGCAGCACCTCGACGTAGGCAGCAGCCGCCTCGAACTGACGCACGGCGACATCACCACCGAGCGGGTGGACGCCATCGCCAACGCGGCGAATCAGGCCCTGCGTGGGGGTGGCGGGGTTGACGGCGCCATTCACCGCGCTGCCGGCCCGGGACTCCTTGAGGAGTTGCGACGCCAGCACCCGAACGGTACGCCGACCGGAACGGCCGTCGCCACCGGTGGATACGACCTGCCCGCGCGCTGGGTGCTTCACGCCGTCGGACCCATCTGGCGCGGTGGCGCTCACCGCGAGCCGGAGCTGCTCGCCGGCGCGTATCGGTCCGTCCTGCGTCTGGCCGACGAGCTTGGCGCACGCAGTATCGCCTTCCCAGCCATCAGCATGGGCATCTACGGCTACCCCCCGCCCGACGGCGCGCGGGTGGCAGTCGGAACCGCTGTAGGGCACCTGCGCGGCGACACGCGGATTGAGCTCATCCGGTTCGTACTTTTCAGTGAGGAGACCTACGACCTGTTCGCCGATGCCCTCAGCGACGCGATCGCCGGCGACGTGGCCCCGACGCCTGAAATGAAGCATCCGTAGCTCCCCGTCGCAACGTCGTCATCCATCGATGGTATCGACGGTAGGCGGCCCCAGCCGGGCGGACTGCCGGCGCAATATGGGTAAATCTATGTCGTATGGTCGCCCAGGGGGCTGCACACCCGCATGCGATCGATACGGTCGGAATACGGCAACTTGGACCGATGAGATCGCTAGGATCAATCCATGGAGGGCACGCCGTCGATCGCCGCCATCAGCATCCGAGGGCTGACGAAGCACTACGGATCGGTTCAGGCACTCACCGACGTTTCGCTCGAGGTCCGGCAGGGCGAGATCTACGGCTTTCTCGGACCGAATGGAGCGGGAAAGTCGACCACCATCCGCACGCTCCTCGGCTTCCTGCACGCCACGCGCGGTGGGGCGAGCGTGCTGGGCATGGACGCTGCCACTGAATCAGTGGAGATCCGGCGGCTGACCGGCTACCTGCCAGGAGGCATCGCGCTGTACGACTCGCTGACCGGGGAGCAGGTGCTCGACTACCTGGTCGACATGCAGGGCCGTCAGCCGTATCGGCGCCAGGAGCTGTGCGACCGGCTCGAGCTGTCCGCTACCGTCCTCAAACGCAGAGTTCGAGACTACTCGCGGGGCATGCGCCAGAAGATCGGCGTGGTGCAGGCCCTGCAGCATGATCCGGAGCTCGCGATCCTGGATGAGCCGACCGAGGGCCTCGATCCGCTGATGCAGCAGGCCTTTTACGGGATCCTGGAGGAGCTGCGACGTGAGGGACGCACCGTCTTCTTCAGCTCACACGTGCTGTCAGAGGTGGAGCGGCTGTGCGATCGCGTGGCGATCATCCGCGCCGGTCGCCTGATGGCAATTCACGACGTGGACGAGCTCCTTGCCAGGCGCCGACGGCGAGTGACCATTCGGTGGCGCGGCACGGCACCCGACCTGACCGAGCTTCCTGGCCTCGAGGACGTGCAGGTCAACAGTAACCGGATCATCGGCACCCTGTCAGGCGAGGTGGCAGGATTCGTGCGCGCCATCGCCTCGCCGAACCTCGAGGACCTGACCATCGAGCCCGCCAGCCTGGAAGAGGCGTTCCTCGAGTATTACGCGGCCGAGGAGCCCACCCCATGAGCGGGCGGCTCTTCCTCCAGACCATGCGCTGGCAGCGGGTGCGCCTCGTGATCGTGGCGCTCGCCGGCATCGGCTGGGGCCTGCTCATTCCGGTCTTCTACGACGCCTTCAGCGACGTGATGCGCGACCTCGCCAACTCCGGCGCCTTCCCGCGTGAGCTGATGAGCTTCGGCTCCGGCTCGCTGTTCACGCTGCCCGGCGCGATCACGCTGGGCCTCCAGCATCCGCTGGCGATCGCGATGGTCGGCATCTTCGCCGTCGGCGCCTCCTCCACGGCGGTCGCCGGGGAGCGAGCGCGCGGCACGCTCGAGGTGCTGCTCGCCCGGCCAATCTCGAGGCTTGCCCTCTACTTCAGCATGCTCATGGCTTTGCTGGCGACGATCCTCGTCGTCCTCGTCGCCATCCTGGCCGGCATGATCGGCGGCTCGGCCATCCAGGGGCTCACCAACGAGCTGGACCTGGCCCGAATGCCACTCGTCGTGCTCAACGGATTCGGGCTGTGGGCGGCCTTCACGACGTTCGGAATGGCGGCATCGGTAACCTTCGACCGCCCGGGTCCGGCCATCGGGCTCTCCCTCGCGTATCTCCTGATCAATTACTTTCTCGAGATCCTCGGCTCGCTCTGGGCCGATGCGGCATGGACACAGGAGTACTCGCTCTTCCACCACTTCAATCCCGGCACCATCCTGTCCGGCGACGATATCCTGCTCGACCTTGTCATCGTGTTCGTGGCCGCGATTCTCCCGGTGGTCTACGCGACGATCGTCTTTCCTCGGCGCGACCTGGCCGCGCCCGCCTAGGACTCGAGTGCGTAGGCGACCGCTTCAGCGTCGGAGAGCGCTTCCCCGGCCGCCAGGGCGTCGGCAAGTGAGGTATCGCGGCGCAGCTCCTCTGGATGAAAATTCAGAATCTTGCGGTTCCACAGGTTCAGGCCAGTGCCGCTCGACCGCTCATACTTCGAGACGGCCCCCGACAGGCGAGCAGCACGTGTGCGATCACCGTCACGGAACGCCACGATCGCGAAGGCATCGAGAACAAGCGCGTAGCCGGTGAGATCCTGCGCCTCCGCGAAGGTCCGGAGCGCGTGGGCGAAACGATCCCGCGCCTCGGCCCGAGACAGCGCGCTGCCGCCAGCCGCGTCGTCATCGCTCAACGCGGCCAAGCCGAGCGTGTAGCTCGCCCAACCGACCATGAAGCTGTCGTCGATCGATTCGAACACATCGAGCGAGTGGAGCCCGTGTTGGCGGGAGGCGTCGATCTTCCCCGTGACCCACAGCACGTTGGCGAGCGCCCATTCGCAGCGACCGATTCCCGGCGCATCCTGGATCTCCCGGAAGATCGCGAGCGCCGCGTTGATGTGCTGCTCCGCATTTTCAGCCGCTCCCTCCTCGGCGAGGTCCATGATCGACCAGGTGAACGAGACCCCGTAGTTCGCCTCCGCCAGGCCGCGCTGGTCGCCCAGCTCGTGGCGCGCAGCGATCTCCTCCCGGTAGAAGCCTCGCGCCTTGTCGATGTCTGCCAGCCAGTAGGCGAGGCCCGCTGCGGCCGAGAGCGCATCGGCGCGCTCGTGAAGGTAATCTCTGCTGTTCGGAAGGGCCAGCGCCCGCTCCACCCGCTCGAGCCCTTCGGCTAGGTAGCCGCGCATCTGCCAGAAGCGCCAGAGTGCGAAGCCGATGCGCATCGCGATCTCCGCCCTGCCGTCCTCAACGGCCCAGGACAACGCGGCGCGAAAGTTGTCGTGGTCCTCCTCCAGGCGATCGAGCCACGAGCGCTTGTCGGACCCCATCACCTGCGTGGCCGCCATC
>JBPCKH010000018.1:0-5181 GCA_051004475.1 Candidatus Limnocylindria bacterium
GTCGAACGAGGTCTTCAAGCTCATCCTGGGCGTTGGCGAGACGCTGTCGGGGCGACTCCTGATGTTCGACGCGATGGGCACCTCGTTTGACGAGGTTCGCATCTGGCGCGATCCCGCCTGCCCCGCCTGCGGCGAAGGCGTTGAGCGGGCCGCGATCGGTGCACCGGTCGCCGTCGGCGCATGAGCACCACCATCAGCCATCGTGCGTGCACCCGTGGACGCGTGCATTCGTGCACCCGTGTTGCACGCCGGTCACCTAATGCGCGACCACGACAGTCCACTGCTCACAGGGACTGAGACGACATGACCACGATCCGAATCCCCCCGGTCCTGCGCGAGAACACCGGCGGCAGCCGCACGGTCGAAGTGACAGGCTCCACTGTCTCAGAGGCGCTCGACGACCTGTTCGGCAAGCACCCCGCGCTCCGCGACAGGGTCACCGAGGACGGCGAGCTGAGCCGCTTCATCAACGTGTACGTCAATGATCGCGACGTGCGCTATCGCGACGGCCTCGAGACGGCGGTCGGCGGGGACGACACGATCATCCTTCTGCCCGCCATGGCCGGAGGGTCTCGCTAGACCGATGCCGGCGACCGTCGGCACGGCAACTGATCTGGTCGCCGCCATCGGCAACACGCCGATGGTCGAGCTGCGGCGCCTGGCGCCGCACGACGGCGTGCGGCTGTACGCCAAGCTGGAGGGCAACAACCCGACCGGCAGCGTCAAGGATCGTGTGGCGCGCACCATGATCGAGTCCGCGCTCACCGACGGTTCCCTTACTCAGGGACAGACGATCATTGAGCCGTCGAGCGGCAACACCGGGATCAGCCGGGCCATGATCGGGTCGCGCCTGGGCCATCCGGTCCGGATCGTGATGCCCGACAACACCACCCCCGAGCGCGAGCAGCTGCTGCGACTGTTCGGCGCCGAGATCGTGTTCTCCCCGGGTGTGGGGGGGAGCAACGGTGCCATTCGCCTGGCTCAGTCCCTCGCCGATGCCGACCCGAACCTCTTCATGCCGTACCAGTACGGAAACGAGGCAAACCCTCGCGTCCACGAGGAGACCACGGCCCCCGAGATCCTGGCGCAGGTGCCGGACGTGGACGTCTTCGTTGCCGGGCTCGGTACGGGCGGGACGCTGACCGGCGTGGGCCGCTACCTGAAGCGGGAGCGACCCGGTGTGCGCATCGTCGCCGCC
This sequence comes from Candidatus Limnocylindria bacterium, assembly GCA_051004475.1. Taxonomy (GTDB): domain Bacteria; phylum Chloroflexota; class Limnocylindria; order QHBO01; family QHBO01; genus JACDBZ01. The sequence continues at coordinate 1,199 of JBPCKH010000018.1, forward strand.
GAGCCACTGCCGGGCGAGCAGGTGCAGGGCCTGCGCTCTCTCGACGACGGATTCGTCCCGCCCGTCCTGGACGAATCCGTGCTGGACGACAAGTTCCTGGTCAACAATCGCGATGCGGTGATCGGCCTTCGGCGGCTCCTGCGCGTGGAGGGCATCTTCGCCGGACTGTCGTGCGGCGCGGCCGTCGCGGTGGCAGTGCGGGTCGCACGCGAGATGGAGAGCGGATCGGTCGTCGTGCTCCTCGCCGACGGCGGGTGGAAGTATCTGTCCGCCGACCTGTGGAGTCGCGACCTCGATAAGCTCGAGGACGAGCTCGAGGGGTCGCTGCTGTGGTGAGCGATAGCCTCTCGATTCCCGCGGCCGTCGCGGAGGAGATGCTCGCGCACGCGCGTTCGGAGCAGCCGAACGAGGCGTGTGGCCTCCTCGCCGGCGACCTGGAGTCAGGCCGTGCGACCGGCTTCCATCCTGCGCGCAACGCCGAGGCCAGCCCGCTTCGGTACAACGTGCATCCTGATGACCTGGTCCGCATCATCTTCGGGATCGAGGACGACAACGAAGACCTCGTTGCCATCTTCCACTCGCATACCCGTTCGCCGGCCATTCCGTCAGCGACCGACCGACGCACGGCGCAGTATCCGGACGCCTTCTACGTCCTGGCCACGCTTGCAGACGCCGATGCGGCACCGGCCGAGGCGCTGCGTGCCTGGCGCATCCGCTCGAACCAAAGCGTCGAGGTCTCCCTGCTGATCGAGTGATCGCCGGTCAGCAGTCGAAGAAGACCTTCTCGGTGACGGCCGGGGTCGCCACGTCGAGCGTGATCTCAGCACCGCATGACCCCTCCTCGCCTCCAGACCGGTAGCTCAGCGTGAAGTGCTGCTCCATGGGCGGAGGCAGCCAACGGACCGAGGACAGGATGAGGTCATCGAGCTGATCGGGCGGAAATAGCGTCCGCGCAAGCTCGTCGAGGGGAGTGACGATCTCGGACGGCAACGCGGCGAGATTCGCGGAAGCAACGCTCACGCTGCCATCGTCGGGAGTGACATCGAAGACCCAGAGGTCCTCGCCAAGGCTGCCGGGCCGTGTTCCGGCCACGTCGAGCGTGCAGGTCTGCGGGCCGCATGAGCCACCAATGGCCATGGTGGTCCATGGCTCACCGCCATAGGTCCAGATCATGTCCGCCAGCGTGCCGGCGATCGCTTCGCTCTCAAGCTGGTCCGGCACACCGCCAGGCCGCCGCGACGTTCGCATCGCATCGAGGAGCGTTGCGGGATCAACGGCCCGATCGGGATTTGGAAGCTCCATGCCGCCGATGACGCTGGGAGCTGGCGAAGGGTCGGGCGTCATCGACGGTGAAGCCGTTCGCGTGGTGGAGGAGGACGTCGGTGAGGTGACGGGACCGGATGGCGACGGGTCGACTACGCAGCCGGCGAGCAGTCCCAGGGCGATGAGCAGGGCGCCGGCGCGCCGCGGATCAGGGACCGAAGCCACGATGCAGGAAGGCCGCCATCTGGCCGCGAGTGACGGTGGCGCCGGGGCAGTAGCGCCCGGTGGCGCAGCCACCGGTGACCCCGGCTGCCGCGAGCGCGTTGATGGCGGCCTCGTGCTGACTCGAGTTGTCATCGGTGAAGTAGTCGCGACTGCTCGGCGGGAGGTCCAGCGCCCGCACCAGAAACGAAGCCATCTGCTCGCGGGTCACGGGGCTGCTCGGGCAGTAGCGAGCCGTGGCGCATCCACCGGTGATTCCGGCGGCCGCGATGGCGTTGATGTCAGCCTCGTGCATCGAGGCTTCATCGTCGGTGAAGCGGTCGACCGCTGACGCAGGCACGTTGCCGGCGCGTCGCAGGAACGAGGCCATCTGCTCGCGGGTCACGGGGCTGCTCGGGCAGTAGCGAGCGATGGCGCAACCCGCGGTGACCCCCTCGCGAGCGGCCCACAGGATGTCGGAGCGGAAGGGCGAGTCGTCGGCGTCGAAGAATGGTCCCTGCACCGCCCAGGCAAGGCCGTACGGTTCCTGCTCGGCGTCGAAGCGGTCGTGTCGGATCTCGATGCGCATGGTGCCGGTCGTTGCCGCGATGATCTCTGCGACCTCGTACGGATTGTCCCAGGAGTACGAGCCCGCGACGGCGCCGTTCGGCGCCACGATCCGCATGTCAAGGTCCGCCGTGAGCGCGTCCGCCTTGGCGGTGTTCGAACCGGATGTATGACTGCTCCAGGCGAGCGCCGCACGGACACGTTGGCCGGCGATCACGGGGATCTCACGTACGATCGTCTGCCCGCGGTCCATCGCCCCGAAGGCGTATCCGCCGTACGGCCCGTTGCCGTTGACCAGGATCCGGTTGGACCACGTCGCCGACGCGGTGCCGACGCCCTCGTGGTCGGGGCTGATGCCGCCGTTCGGCAATGGCGTGCGTCGGAATGCCCCCGCCATGATCAGCGCGCGCGTTGCCTCCGGCCAGGCCGCGATTGTTGGCGCGCGAGCCACGAGCTGTGCGGCGATCCCGGCCACGATCGGCGACGCGATGCTGGTGCCATCGCCGTAGATCCCGTTGGCGGTCCTCACGCCGACCGATGGTGCGGACACGTTCGGCTTGTTGTAGTCGCCGTGAAGGTTCCAGGACGCATCGGTGCTGTCACGGTAGGCGGCCCCATTCGAGCCGGGCATGTACCAGAGCGTGTCATCGGATGTGCTCCCGGTTCCGCGATCGTTCACGCCCCCGACGGTCAAAACGTTGTAGCCGGTGCCGGGCGACGCGACATCCCAGTTGCCGAACGTGACGTAGTTGCCGGACGCCGCGACCACCAGACGTCCATCCTCCCACGCGATCGAATCGAAGTAGCGTCGTGCTTCCTCGGCCCCGGTGGCCGTGTCCTGCCCGATGCTGGCGTTGAGGATGTCGGCGTCGCCACCCGAAGGTGAGATCGACCAATCTGCGGCCGCGATGATGGCGCGGTCCGTGGTGAGACTGGGACGGTAGCCGCCCGTCGAGGCGCTCACGATGTCCGCGCCCGGTGCGACACCTGCATAGGAGCTGCCTCGGCTCGCCACCGCTCCCGCGACCCATGTGGGATGGTCGCCGCCGCCGCTGCCGTATGAGAGCGAGCCGGTCGTGCTGTACGAGCTTGCGACCTGGCCCGACATGTCACCGGTGTTTCGAACGTTCTGGTACTCGACCACGGCGACCCTGACACCGTTTCCCTGGTCCCCGCCGCCGCTCGTCCAGTTCGCGCCGACCGCGGGACCTGCGCTCGACATCTGCGTCTTCCAGCTCCCCTCCAGCCCGATGCTCAGGATCTCGGGCCGGGATGCCAGGGACTGCACGGCGGCAGGAGGCAAGTCGGCGAAGACGAGCGGGGCCGATGTGCTCGCATACGCGACGGTCCCGCCCAGGGTTCCGATCTGCACGCGGAGAACATCGGCCGCGGCGGCGAAGACGGCGCGTCGTGCTTCCCATATCTCTCCGCGGAGCGACCGCAACCGTGCGAGATCGTCGAGCACGGGTCGCCCGGCCAGCCACGTGACGTCGGGGTGCGCGGAGCGGACGTTATCCGCAGCAACGCTGGCGTCCGTATCGGTCCAGATGGCTACCGGAAGCGATATCTCGGCTGGTGCACCGGCGATCGCGGCGCGCAGTGGTGCGTCGGCCTTGCGCTCGAGCAAGGTCAGCCTGGCCACCCCTTCCGCCCTGACGGCATCGAGGACAGCGCCATCACCGGATACGCCGCGCGCGTCGCGATAAACGGAATAGATCTCGCCGCTCCGCCGGTCAACCAGCTTGACAGCGCTGAGAGCCTCACCCCCCTCCGCGGTGGCCTGCCGTTCGTTGACGACCTCGAGGTCAGACGGCACGAGGCCATGCTCGCGAGTGATCCGCTCGATCGCCGCCTGGCGGGGATCCGCTGCCATCGCAAGCGATGGAAGCGACAGGGTGCCGAAGAACAGCACGGCCGCGAGGCCGGCGGCGCCCACGCGAGCGCGGCGTTCG
>JBPCKH010000019.1:0-6894 GCA_051004475.1 Candidatus Limnocylindria bacterium
ATGCGGCGCGCACCTGCCCGCCACTCAAGGCATCCCTCGACACTGGGGGCGAGTTCACCTTCGACCACGCCAGCACCGCCACCGCCGACTTCGCCCCTACCCCGACACCGTCGTAAGGAGCAGCACGTGAGAATCACCCAGGGAACCTTCTCCTACCTCCCCGACCTGACCGATGCGCAGATCCGCGCGCAGGTCGAGTACTGCCTCGAACAGGAGTGGGCGGTCTCCATCGAGCACACCGACGATCCGCATCCGCGCAATACCTACTGGGAGATGTTCGGCCAGCCGATGTTCGACCTGCGTGACGCCGCTGGGGTCATGGCCGAGGTCGAGAGCGCGCGCGCAACCTATCCCGAGCAGTACATCAAGGTCAACGCATTCGATGCGACCCGCGGTTTCGAGACGGTCCGGCTCTCATTCATCGTCAACCGACCACGCATCGAGCCTGGCTTCGGCCTCGTGCGCCAGGAGGGAGCAGGCCGAGCGATCCGTTACACGGTCCACTCCTACGCCACGGACCGGCCGCCCGGCGAGCGATACCCGTGAGCGAACCCGATGCAACGCTCGCAGACCCGGGAGTCGAAGATGTGCTCGCCACGCTCGATCGCGAGCTGGTCGGCCTTGCGCCGGTCAAGACGCGCATCAGGGAGATCGCGGCGCTGCTGCTGGTCGAGAAGCTTCGCGCGCAGGTGGGCCTCTCGGCCGGCCCGCCGTCGCTGCACATGAGCTTTACCGGCAACCCCGGAACCGGCAAGACCACCGTGGCCATGCGCATGGCGAACATCCTCCACGTCCTCGGTTATGTCCGCAAGGGTCATCTGGTGGCGGTGACCCGGGATGACCTGGTCGGCCAGTTCATCGGCCACACGGCCCCCAAGACGAAAGAGGTGCTCAAGCGAGCCATGGGTGGCGTGCTGTTCATCGACGAGGCGTACTTCCTGCATCGGCCTGAAAACGAGCGCGACTACGGGCAGGAAGCGATCGAGATCCTGCTCCAGGTCATGGAGGACCAGCGCGAGGACCTGGGCGGCATCCTGGCGGGCTACCGAGACCGGATGGAGGGCTTCTTTGCGAGCAACCCCGGATTCAGCTCGCGCATCGCTCATCACGTCGACTTTCCGGATTACACGCCGGACGAGCTGTTCGCGATCGCCGAGCTGATGCTGGCGCAGATGCAGTATCGACTCTCTGACGATGCCGGGCCGGCGCTGGTCGAGGACATCACACGCCGCCGCGCCCAGCCCAACTTCGCGAACGCGCGCTCGATCCGCAATGCGCTCGACCGGACACGGTTGCGACAGGCGAATCGCCTGTTCGCGCGCCGGACCGATGCGCTGACGCGCGACGACCTGATGCTGCTCGAAGCGGCCGACATCCGCGCCAGCCGCGTCTTCACCGATGCCGAACCCGCGGGCCAGGACTGATGCTCGCGCCGCAGCAGACCCTGACCGAGTTCATCATCGCCGAGCAGCGACGCTCGCCGGGAGCGACCGGGACGCTCACCGCGCTGGTCAACGACATCCGCATCTGCTGCAAGCGAATCGCCTACCTGGTCGGCAAGGGAGCGCTGGCCGATGCCCAGGGCAAGGCGGGCAGCGTCAACGTCCAGAACGAAGAGCAGGCCAAGCTCGATCTGGTGTCGAACGACATCTTCCTCAGCATCAACGAGCGCGGTGGGTCGCTGGCCGCAATGGTCTCGGAAGAACTGGCGGAGGTCTACCAGGTTGCGGAAGGATTTCCGCGCGGCCGGTACCTACTGGCATTCGATCCGCTGGATGGCTCCTCGAACATCGATGTGAACTCACCGGTCGGGTCGATCTTCTCGGTGCAGGCGCTCCCGCCCGGCGAGACCGTGGCCGATACGAGCTCCTTCCTGCAGCCGGGGAGCCGCCAGGTGTGCGCGGGATACGCGCTGTACGGCCCGACCACCATGATCGTCCTCTCGCTCGGTCGAGGGACGCACGGCTTCACCCTCGACCGCGAGATTGGCGAGTTCATTCTCACGCACCCTGACATGACCGTACCCGAGCGTGCGAGCGAGTTCGCCATCAACTCGTCCAACGCGCGCCACTGGGAGCCGGCAGTGCGGCGATACGTCGACGAGTGCCTGGCCGGCGGCAACGGACCACGCGCGAAGGACTTCAACATGCGCTGGGTGGCGGCACTGGTTGCCGAGGCGCATCGCATCCTCATGCGCGGCGGGATCTTCCTCTACCCGCGCGACACGCGCGAGGACGGTCGCAGTGGCAAGCTCCGGCTGCTGTACGAGGCAAGTCCGATCGGCTTCCTGGTCGAGCACGCCGGGGGGCGTGCGAGCACCGGATACGGACCGATCCTGGACCTCGTGCCGGACAGCATCCACCAGCGCACCGGGTTCATCTTCGGGTCGCGGACCGAGGTCGAGCGCATCGAGCAATACCACCGCGACCATAACGAGCAGGTATACGACGCACCGCTCTTCGGCGCACGCGGGCTCTTCCGCGACCCGGCATAGGAGGCCGTACGTGTCAGCCACGCATCCGATCATCGCCATCACCGGCTCGTCCGGGGCCGGGACTACATCGGTCTCCAAGACATTCGAGCAGATCTTCCGACGCGAGAAGATCAACGCCGTCTTCGTCGAGGGTGACGCGTTTCATCGATACGACCGCGCCGAAATGGCGTTGCGGATGGAGGAGGAGTCAACGGGAGGAAACCAGCACTTCAGCCACTTCGGCTCGAAGGCGAACCTCTTCGCCGAGCTCGAGCAGCTGTTCCGTGACTATGGTGAGGATGCGGGCGGGCGGATGCGCCGCTACCTGCACACGGACGAGGAAGGCCGGGCCGCGGGGACGTTCACGGCCTGGGAGGACGTTGCCGCCGACTCAGAGCTGCTCTTCTACGAAGGCCTGCATGGCGCCGTGGTGACCGACGGCGTCGACGTCGCGCGCCATGTTGACCTGCTCATCGGCGTCGTCCCGGTCATCAACCTGGAGTGGATCCAGAAGCTGCACCGCGATCGGGCCGTTCGAGCGCATACCACCGAGTCGGTGACCGAGACCATCCTGCGGCGAATGCCCGACTACCTCAACTTCATCGTTCCGCAGTTCACGAAGACGCACATCAACTTCCAGAGGGTCCCCATCGTCGACACATCCAACCCGTTCATTGCTCGATTCATCCCGACCCTCGACGAGAGCTTCCTGGTCGTTCGGTTCCGAGATCCGCGTGGGATCGACTTCGCCTACCTGCTTCAGATGCTCGCGGGCTCCTTCATGTCGCGCGCCAATACGCTCGTCTGTCCGGGCGGCAAGATGGATCTGGCCATGCAGCTCATCTTCACGCCCATGATCTGGCGCCTGATGGAACGCCGGACCCAGGCCCTTCGGCGCTAGGCCGGCGCGCCACCCGAGCGTCAGCGGCTGATACTGGGTCGTCCTCCAGCGCGTCCTCGATGGCATCGAAGCCATGATCGCCCGAGCCACGCCACCCTCATAGGTCCTCCATCGTGAATCGGCCAGCCGTGCTCGTCATCGATCAGGCTTGATTGGTGGCCTCCAGGCTTCGTAGGCTGGTGGCCAGCTCTCCGCAGTCTGGCGGGCGCCGAGCAACGCCGACTCGATCGAAAACTCGAACAGTTGATACGCATCATCAACAGCGAAGAACCACTCGGATGCGACCCGAGTGCGGATGGCACCGGCGTCGAGGAGCCGCGCGCTGCCGCGCACCATGAACTCGTGTGGGACCAGCGGGTCCTGGTGAGCGTGCATCGCGAACCGCCCATCCCGCTCCAGGTCGCGTCGCTTGGCCGAATCGAGCAGAAAGGCGTACAACCCGTCGCCGATCACGCCAACGTTGATCGGATGGATGCGCGGCGGTGCATGCTCTCGAACGGTCGCCAGTAAGGCCAATCCTTCGCCCGTTCGATACAGCAGCCGCCTTCCCTCTGTCGCGATCCGCGGTGCCCCTGCCTCGAATGCTCCCCAGTTCACCAACTCTGCTTTCTCCGTGAGAAACTGCCATCACTATCGGACTCTGTCGACGGTTCTCATAGGTCCACTCGCCGGTATCTGGGACGGACCAAGTCGCGGATGACGCTCCGGTCGCGATCGGACTACCCGTCGATGCCTTCGGCCATCGGACTCGGGCTCGGAGTTGCAGCGGCGAGGGGCCAGGCACGGTGGAGCCGCCATCCGGTAGTCGACCCCACTCCGAGGCGTGGCGGTCCAGGCTCACGGATCTCCACTTCGCCGTACGGCGTGGCGAGTCGATAATCGGTGTGCGGACCCCGGAACCAGACGCCCGCCACCGTCCCGCTGAGGTCGCCGCCCAGCGACGCCCAATCAGGCCGCACCAGAGCCCCCGAGCCCATCGCCCGAGTGCCGGGGGGAATGCCTTCGACTCGGACGTCCGCATCGTCAAGCACTGCGGCGTCGAGCAGAGAGGCAGGGCCGGTGAGACGCGCCGCCCACAGATCAGACGGCTGCTCGTAGACCTCGCGAGGGGTGCCGACCTGGATGACTCGACCTTCGCGCAACAGCACCACGCGATCGGCGGTGGCCAGCGCCTCCGTCACGTCATGCGTGGCCGTCAGGGCCGCGGTGCCCGTCTGCGCCCGCCGCTCCGCCAGCTCCTCCTGGAGCGCGGCACGCAGTGGCGTATCCAGGTGCGCGGTCGGCTCGCCGAACAGGAAGAGGTCGGGCTCCCGGGCGATCGCGCGGGCCAGGCCCACACGCTGCTGCTCGCCTCCCGAGAGCTCGGACGGATACCGATGGGCAAGCGCCGCCAGCCCCAATCGCTCCAGGAGGCGAGTGGCGTCGGCGATGGCCGGGGAACGCGACACGCCCCGCCGCCGCATCGGATACGCGACCGTCTCCGCCGCAGTCAGATGTGGCCACAGCGCGTAGTGCTGAAAGACCATGGCCACCCCACGGCGCTCGGATGGTTCGAGCGTCCGCGGCGTGGAGACCGTCCGCCCTCCCAGTCGGACCTCGCCCACCGTCGGCGCAAGGAAGCCGGCCACTGCGTACAGAACGCTTGTCTTCCCCGATCCTGACGGACCGAGCAACGCAACGCTCTCACCAGCATTCACGATCAGGTCGATCCCGTGGAGCACATCCGTCGACCCGTACGCAAGCCACAGGGCGCGGCACTCCAGTGCGGGCGTCATCCGCCAGTCCCCGCTGACCAGGAGCGACGGAGCGCCAAGAGTGGAACGGCGCAGGCCACGATCATCAGCGTCAGCAGAACAGCCAGCGCCGTGGTGACCGTGGGATCTCCGAGCTGTTGAAGATTCAAGATGGCGACCGAGAGCGTCGCGCTGCGCGGACCGTAGAGGAGGATCGAGATGGTGACCTCGTGGAGTGCGAAGATGAAGACGAGCAGTCCGGCTGCGGCGAGGGTCGGAGCCAGGATCGGCAGGATCACTGTCCGTAGCGTGGTCGGAGCGTCAGCGCCGTGCACCCGCGCCGCGAGCGTCACGGCCACGGGCAGGCGGCCGAGCGCGCCCGCAATGGGCCGCTCCGCGAGGGCCCAGAGCTTTGCGACATAAGCAATGAGGATGATGGCGAGGGTATCGCGCAGCGATCGGCCGAAGGCGAGCAGCACGCCGACCGCGAGCACCGAGCCGGGGATCACAAAGCCGAGGGCGATGATCCCTGACCAGCGCCGCCGCCACCGTCCGGATGGAGCGATTGCCGCGGCGGCCCCGAGCGCAACGCACAGTACGGCCGCCATGCCGGCCAGCAGGAGGCTGTTGATCAGCGCCGGAAGCGTGCGGCTATCGATCGCCCGTCCGAAGTTCGCGAGGGTGAGGTACTCGGGGAGCGGCGGGAGCCCGACGGCGCGCGTCAGCGCGGTCAGGACCAACGCGCAAAGTGGCACGATGACCGTCACGATGACGAATGCCCACGCCAGTGTGAGCGACAGCCACCCCGCCGGCGCTGCCTGCAGGCCCGGTCCCGCAATCGACGCCCGCTGAGCCGCGCGCGGGCCGAGCAGATCGGCGATCGCAACCGCCACCACGACCAGCGCCACAAGAAGGAAGGCGAGCCCGAGCACCCGCTCGAACGCCGCATCGCTCGACGAGAAGGCCAGGTCGCTGTAGATGCGCGTCGTCATGGTGGAGAAGCCCGCCGGGCGGCCAAGCACGGCAGGCGTCCCGAAGGTATTCATCGTGGTCGCGAAGATGAGCCCTCCGGCCGCAGCAATGACCGGCCACAGGAGTGGCAGGCTCACCGTCCGCAGCGCCGTAAGCCTGTCTGCCCCGCTGATTCGGGCAGCGCGATCGAGGTCCGGCTCGGCCCGGCTGCGCATGCCGGCGACGATGAGCAGGTACGCCAACGGAATCGCACCGCTGCCCAGCACGAGCACGATTCCCACCGGTCCGTAGAGGCCGGGCAGCTCGATGCCCGCGACCTTCTCGCGCAGCCCCGCGGGTCCGAATGCTCGCGTCCAGCCGAGCGCGCTCACGAAGTCGGGCACCAGCAATGGCAGCGCAATCCCGATCATCAGGAGGCCACCACGCGCCACCCTTGCATGCTCGGTGAGAAATGCGAGCGCCAATCCTCCGGCCAACGCAAGCACCATGACGGCGGTTGAGACCAACAGGCTGTTGCCGATCGCCTCCACGCTTTCCGGCTCCAGTGCGGCCAGGATCGGAGCCAGGCCACCTCCGAGCGCCTCGACCGCCAGTAGCCCGAGCGGCCAGGCGATCAGGACGCCAAAGCTGGCGGCAACGGCGAGCAGCGCGAGGCCGCGCCCCACCCCGAGCCGGCCGAGACCGTCAACCACCGAAGATGGCGCGGTACTCGTCGATGAGCTCCTCCTGTCGATCGAAGAGGTCAGCCCAATCGGGGCTCACCTGGTCACCATCGATCGGCGGACCATCGACATCGTCGCGAATCGGCTGCCACC
>JBPCKH010000020.1:0-16794 GCA_051004475.1 Candidatus Limnocylindria bacterium
CACCAGCGCGCCAGCCGCGACGTTAGCCGTTGCGTTCGACATGGTCCGCATGGGCAGTGGGATCGGGGTGGAATGGCTTCATCCGCCCGAGGACGGCGAGTCTGTGACGATTGTCGCGAATCCGACTCCGACCGATCGCAGCGCGCGCCTCGAAGTGATCGACGCCATGGGTACCGAAGCGTGCCGCGTGATCGAGCCGCCGCTGACGGACGTCGTCCGCCTTTCCATCGAGGCCGTCCTCGATCCCGAGCGTCCGGCCGTCGGGACCATCCAGCTCCGGAACCCGGGAGGCGAATCGCTCCTGACGCTGCGCCTCGCCGAATCGGCCGCAAGGCTCTCAGCCGGGGACGACGGCCCGCTGAGCGAAGCGGGTGGGCTCGAGCCGGGCCGCTGGTATGCGATCGAGCTCATCGCCGACGCGGACGGAGGCGTCCTGCAGATGGCTCCGCGGGATGGAACGAGCCAGGAAATGCCTGTCGAGGCGACGACGTTCGACGAGGTGGGGGAGGTCTGCCTCCGCGCGGGTGGGCCGGCCGGCGCCGCGGTCAACTACGACAACCTGCTGATCAGCAACGAATAGCAACGAGGAATACTGACCGATGAAACGCACGAAGCTTCCGGCCCTGATGTTGTGCGCTGCCATGGCGGCGATGCTGCCAAGCGCTGCTGTCGCTGCTCCTGCGCGCGACAGCGGCATCGGTGTGGTCGAAGTTCGAGCCGCCCCGGATTTCGATCTGCCCGCGGTCCAGTTGCGGATCGGGCTGGATCGGATCCTTGCGGAGCACGCCTTCCTCATCATCGAGGCGATGCGCACCGCCAGCAGCGGAGGCGATGAATTCGAGGTTGCCGCGGCCGTGCTCGAAGGCAACACGGTCGAGCTCGTGGATATGATCGATACCGCCTACGGTGCCGATGCCGCCGAGGCGTTCGCCGAGCAATGGCGCAATCACATCGCCTTCCTCGTCGATTACACGCGCGCCGCCGCCGATGGTGACGACGATGCCCGGGACCTTGCATCCTCGCAGCTTCAGACCTACATCGACGACTTCAGCGAGTTCCTGGTGGCAGCGAATCCAGGCCTGCCACCCGACGTGGTGAAGGGACTCATCGACGAGCACGTCCAGCAGCTCGAGCAGATCGCGAGTCTGACAGACGACGACTACTCGGATGCCTACCCCGGAATTCGGGAGACGTACGCTCACATGTTCATGGTCGGCGACGGGCTGGCGCTCGGCATCGTCGATCGATTCGGCGATCGGTTTGACGGTCGTGAAACTGCGTTCAGCCCCGCGCTCGACCTGCGCCTGACCTTCGATCGGCTGCTCGGCGAGCACACCTACCTCACGGCGATTGCGATGCGTGCGCGCCTGAACGATGCCCCCGACCTCGAGGCTGCCATCGCCGCGCTCGACGAGAGCACGAATCAGCTGGCCGCGCAGATCGGGACGCTGTACGGCGCCGATTCGGCGACCGCGTTCGATGAGCTGTGGACCCGGAACACGGGCTTGTTCGTCGAGTATGTGGCAGCCGTCGGCGCGGATGACGGCGAGGCACAGCAGGCGGCGATCGATGGGCTCGATCGGTATAAGTCCGACTTCGATGCGTTCCTTGTCGACGCCAATCCAACCATCGCTGCCGGTGAGCTGGAGGCGCTGATCGAAACGCATACCGAGCAACTGGTGGCGCAGGTGGCCGCGTATCGCGACGGCGACTTCGAGACCGCCTACGGGAGCCTGCGGGACGCCTACGGGCACACGGAGCTGGTGGCGGCCGCCCTGGCCGGCGCGATCGCCGACCAGTTCCCGCAGCAGTTCCCCGATGCGGCGCTGATCCGTGAGGGGGCGAATGCAGCGCTGGTGAGCGCCGGCCTGCTGCTCCTGTCCTCAGTGGCCGTTCTTGTCGGCAGGCGTCATCGGATGCGGCTGACCGCCTGAGGGGCCTCAGCCAGCGGTCAGTGGACGGCCTCGTGGTCGAGCGCGCGCAGCCGGCGGGCGACCGTTTCGAAGATATGCAGCCGCACGGCCGGGAACTCGTCGAGCAGCGCCTGGAACTCGCGACGGGCGAGCACGAGCAGCCGTGATGCCTCCGTCAGGGTCACGGTCGCAGTGCGCGGACCACCGTCGAGCAGCGCGATCTCGCCGAGCACCTCACCGGCCACTCGATCGGCGAGAACCGCGCCGTCGCGCTCGACGCGGGCGGCACCGGACACCAGGATGAACATCTCGGCCCCGCGCTCACCCTGGCTCATGATGCGCCGGTCGGCTGGCAGGTCGATGATGTCGGCCAGGGCCGATATCCGCTCCAGCTCGCGGTCGCCAAGGCCGTGGAAGAGCGGCACGGTGCGGAGCAGGTCAATCTTCTCGTCGCGGGCCATATGGGACGCCTCCGTTCGGTGGAGGCTGAAGCATACCGCCACCGGCACTCCTGGCGGAAGAGGCTGAGCGATCCCACTACCATGGACCGATGCCTCAGCGTGACGCGTCCGCCGACTACCCGCTCACGCTTGGCGAGGAGCCCAGCTTCTGTCCTGCCTGTGGGCAGCCGGTCGAGCAACGCGTCCTCGAGGATGATCACGTGCCGCGGCTCGTGTGCGCCGCGGGCCACGTCACCTGGCGCAATCCGCGGCTCGTCGTCGGGGCGGTGCCTGTCGCGGGCGGCCAGCTGTACCTGGCGCGTCGCGCAATCGAGCCGGCCATCGACCGATGGACCTACCCCGGTGGCTTCCTGGAGGTGGGGGAGTCCGCGCAGGAGGGCGCAAGACGCGAGACCGAGGAAGAGACCGAGCTGCGCGTCGAGATCGGCAGGCTGATCGGCGTCTATTCGCGCCCGCACGTGGGCATTGTCACCATCGTGTTCGAGGCCAGCGTCGTCGGCGGCCGCCCCGAGCCGGCGGCCGAGACGACCGAGGTTCGCGCCTTCACGCCCGATGAGATCCCGTGGACTGAGCTGGCGTTCAGCACGGTCGAGAGCGCGCTGCGGGATTGGGTCGCGTCGCTCCCGGGTCGTGGGCCGCGCTTCGAACCGGAGCTCTACGTGGAGGGCGACCCGGCGTAGCGGGTGACCTCGCCACGCAGTGGCAGTGCGGCCCCGAGCAGGACGCCATAGCCGAGCGACGCGAGCGCGGGGATCGGGTGCGTGGCGAACTCGACGATCCCGGAGTCGCGCGCCACGATGGCACCGATCAGGCCCCAGATGAGCAACGTGAAGGCGGGCGCGGCGATGGCCAGCGTGGCGCGCGCGGTGAAGAAGCGCGCGAAGAAGTAGGCGAAGCACATGCCGACCAGCGCGCCTCCGGCCTGGACGCCGCCCAGCCCGAGCACGAACGCAAGCTCCGGCGATCCGGCGAGCGGTGAGAATGCCAGCGCGATCGGGCGCAACGGCCGGAGCGGATCCCCATCTGCAACGGCCGAGAGCAGCATGGCGATCGCCGTCCACACGTACCCGCCCGCCAGACCGGCGACCAGGCCGCGGAATGCCAGGTGGAGCCCCTTCACCTCGGTCATGACCTGAGGGTACGCCGCGAGCCTGTCAATTCCGACCGGAACGAAGGTCCGGTACTGCCCCGTACTCTCGCCGGGCGCATGCCCGGTCGGGCTCAGCCGTTGTAGCTCGAGAAGACGCTCACCGCGTTCTGGCCACCGAAACCGAAACCGTTCGCGATAGCCACATTGACGGTCATGCGCCGCGCCTCATTCGGCACGTAGTCGAGGTCACATGCCGGGTCGGGCGTCGCGTAGTTGATGGTCGGTGGGACGATGCCGTCGCGGATGGCAAGGACCGCTACCAGGCCCGATACGGCACCGGCCGCGCCGAGCGTGTGGCCGACCATGCTCTTGTTGCTGCTCACCGCGAGTCGGTCGGCGTGCGCGCCGAAGGCGGCACGGATCGCCTTCGATTCGGTGGCGTCGTTGAGCGGGGTGGAGGTGCCATGCGCCACCACGTAGTCCACGGACTCCATCTCGAGCCGGGCGTCGCGCAGCGCACGCTGCATGGCCAGCGCGGCGCCGTAGCCCGACGGATCCGGCGCGCTGATGTGGAAGGCGTCGCCGGTGAGTGCGCCACCCGCGATCTCGGCCAGGACGCTCGCACCTCGCGCCTCCGCATGCTCGGCCGCCTCGACCACGAGCACGACGGCCGCCTCGCCGAATACGAAACCGTCTCGACCGGCCTCGAACGGCCGTGACGCTTTCTCCGGCTCGTCGTTCCGCTTCGAGAGGGCACCCATGTTTGCCATCGCGGCGAAGGCGATCGGCAGGATCGCCGATTCCGTCCCGCCGGCGAGCACCACGTCAACGTCGCCGTGCTCGATCATGCGCTGCGCATCGATGAAGGCCTGGACCCCCGAGGCGCAGGCCGCAACGCTGGTGATGACCGGGCCGCGGATCCTGTTCTGGATGCTGATCTGTGCGGCGCCCATGGACGGCGAGAGCATCGGCACCATGAACGGGCTGACCCGACGGCCGCCGTGCTCCAGGAATGTCTGCTGCCCGATCGCCACCTCGCCGATTCCGCCGCCTCCGGTATTGACGATCACGGCGATGTCGTCGCGGTTGTGGTCACCGATCTCGAGGCCGGAATCGTCGATGGCCTGGCGTGCGGCGGCGACCGCGAATTGAGCGAATCGGCTCATGCGCCGTGCCTGCTTGAAGTCGATCCAGTCCCTGGGCTCGAAGCCCTTCACCTCGGCGGCGATGCGCACCTCCTCGTCGGATGCGTCGAAATGGGTGATGGGTCCGACGCCGGACACGCCGGCCACCAGGTTCGACCAAAAGGTTGTCGCGTCGTTGCCGATCGGCGTGATGGCGCCGAGGCCGGTGACCACGGCACGTCGCCCCGGATCGCGCGGCGGCGGGGGACGCGTTGTGGGGGCTGTCATTCGTCGTATCGGCGGAAGATGACGCTGCTGTTGTGGCCGCCAAGGCCCATCGAGTTCGACAGCGCGACTCGTACGTCGGCGGCGCGCGCCTCGTTGGGAACGTAGTCGAGCGTCAGTTCCGGGTCGGGGTGGCGAAGGTTGATCGTGGGTGGAATGCAGCCGGTCGTGATGGCCTGGACGCAGACATACGCCTCGATCGCACCGGCGGCGCCCATTGCGTGGCCTGTCATCGACTTCGTGCTGCTGGCGGCCAGCCGGTCGGCGTGCTTGCCGAACACGGCGCGGATCGCCATCGTCTCGTATCGGTCATTCAGCGGCGTGCTGGTGCCATGTGCATTGATGTAATCGACCTCCTCAGTACCGATGCCCGCACGGGACAGCGCCGCGCGCATGGCGCGCTGGTTGCCCTCGCCACGCTCGGCCGGTGCGGCCATGTCGAATGCATCGGCGGAGGATCCATAGCCGATGACTTCCGCGATGGGCCGCGCGCCACGCGCCAGGGCATGCGACAGCTCTTCCAGGACCAAAACAGCCGAGCCCTCGGCGACGACGAAACCGTCCCGGGTCGCGTCGAACGGGCGAGAGGCCATCGGCGCGTCGTATGCGCCCGTATCGGGGTCGCGAGGCGTGCCGAGCGCGCGCATCTGGCCGAAGCCGGCATAGGCAAGGGGGACCAGCGGCGCCTCGGTACCGGCCCCGAGCATGACGTCGGCCTGGCCACGCACGATCGCCTCCATCGCCTCGCCGATGGCATGGCCGCCGGTCGCGCAGGCGCTGACGATCGCCATGTTCGGCCCGCGAATTCCGTATTGGATGGCGACCTGGCCCGATGCCGAGTCGGGCAGCATGTGCGGCAGCATGAACGGCGAGACGCGTCGCGGACCGCGCTCGAGAAGGGTCCTGTGACCCTCCAGCATCAACCCGATGCCGCCGATGGCGGTCCCGAAGATCATGCCGAAACGGTCGGCGTCAACCTCACGGTCGATCATTCCGTTCTCGCCGAGGAGGCCCGCGTCGCGCAGCGCCTCGCCGGTCGCGGCCACCGCGAAGTGGGTGTTGCGATCGTGGCGCCGTGCGTCCTTGGCATCCATGTAGCGGGTCGCGTCAAAGCCCTTCACCTCGCCGGCAACGCGGATCTCGAAGGCCTCGGCGTCGAAGAGGGTGAGGTCGGCGATGCCCGAACGGCCGGAGACGAGCGCGTCCCAGCTGGCCTCGGACCCGATCCCGACCGGCGAGACGATGCCGAGTCCGGTCACCACCACCCGTCGCGTCATGCCGGCTCACCGGTGAGCTTCGCGAGGAGCGAGCGGAGGCCGAGTCCATCGGTCGAATGCGTCTCCGCCTCCGGGCTGATGCGACGGATGAGGCCGGAGAGCACGCGCCCCGGCCCGACCTCGACGAAGTCGGTCACGCCGCCACCGACGAGCTGACGGACGGTGTTGGTCCACTGGACGCCGTGCACCAGGTGCTCGGTCAGCTCGCTGCGCAGGCCGTCGGCGGTGTTGATGACCGTGGCGTGGACGTTGCCGAACATCGGCACCTGCGGGTCTCGGAAGGGGACCTTCGCCAGGATCCTGCCGAACTCGTCCCGGGCGCGGCGCATCAGCGGTGAGTGGCTGGCCACGCTCACCGTCAGCCGCGCCGCCTTGCGAGCACCCACGGTTCTGCTCATCTCGAGCGCGAACACGAGCGCCGGGATGACACCCGACAGCACGATCTGACCCGGCGCGTTGGCGTTGGCGACGCTGATCTCACCGTGCTCGCGGGCAGCGTGCACGATCTCGTGCACCTGCTCATCCGAGAGGCCGATGACGGCTCCCATACCGCCGGCGATCCCACGCTCCTGCATGATGCGCCCGCGCTCGCGGACGAGCCGAAGCGCATCCGCGAAGTCGATGGCATCGGCGGCCACGGCTGCGGCGTACTGCCCGGCCGAGTGGCCGGCCATGGCGGTCGGGATGATCTCGAGCCCGTTGTCGCGGGCCTCGGCGCGGATGGCTTCGAGAAAGGCGACGCTGGTTGCCAGGATGGCAGGCTGCGCGTTGACCGTCTGATCAAGCTCGTCGGATGGCCCTTCGAGGATCATGCGCGAGAGCGGCATGCCGAGGGCGGCGTCGGCGCGTTCGAAGGCCGCCGCCGCAGCGGGTGACGAGGCAATCAGCTCCGCACCCATGCCGACGTACTGGGAGCCCTGCCCCGGGAAGACGAAGGCGATCGTTCGCGAGCGTCGTGACGTGCTCGCATCGGGGGTCTTTCTCATGGGCTCGGGATGCTCAGAACGTGCTCAGAATGCTCGCCCGAGTATAGCCGAGCGGCCCGTGGAGGGATGCCGGCTGGATCAGCGACAGGCGTAGCGCGCGATGACCTCGGCGAGGACTGGCAGGCCGAATGCGAGTGCGCTCACCGGGACGCGCTCGTCGTGCCCGTGGAAGAGCTCCAGGAACGGAAAGTCCGGCTCGAGCCGCAACGGGGCGAATCCGTAGCAGGGGATTCCGAGCTGGGCGAGGGCCTTCGCATCGGTCCCGGGGGTGATCATCATCGGGACGGCCGTGGCTTCGGGCTCGGCACGACGCAGTGCCTCGCGCATCAGGTCGACGATCTCGGCGTCGGCCGGCCAGTGGATCGCTGGCAGGGCCACGACCGGCTCGATCGACGCATCGGCGCCGACAACCTCCTGGAGGTGCGCCAAAAGCTTTACCTGGTCGGTGCCCGGAAGCGTTCGGACGTCGAGCTCCGCCTCGCCAGCACCGGGCATGACGTTGACCTTCTTGCCGGATCGCAGAATCGTCGGGGTGACCGTGTCGCGCAGCATGGCGTCGATCGATCGGCGCGTCACCGGGTCGTCCACCAGGGTCGCCAGTGCAGCCGATGCGGCCGACGGGTCATCGGCAGCCAACCGCGCCACCTCGTCGAGGCCGATCGCCGCCAGGAAGTCGCTCACCACGGGAGTCAGCCGAGCGCCGCGCCGTGCCTGGTCGGCGGCAAGGGCGGCCACCGCAGCCGCCAGCTTGACCGCCGCATTGTCGGCGTGCGGCATGGACGCGTGGCCCGGGGCGCCGGTCGTGCGGACGCGCGTCCAGATGATCCCCTTCTCGGCGACCTGGATGGTGTAGAAGCGGTGCCCTCGCAGCGTGATCGAGTATCCACCGACCTCGTTGAGCGACGCCGAGGCGGGACGGCCGTGCGCGTCATGGAAGAGCTCGGCCCTCTGTTCAACGAGGCCGCGGGCGCCGTGTTCGCCGCCTGCTTCCTCGTCGGCAACTGCGGCGAAGATGACGTCCCGACGCAGCTCGGCGCCGGAGCGCTTCAGCGCGATCATCACCGCGAGCTCCATTGCCACCATGTTCTTCATATCGACCGCGCCTCGACCCCAGACCGCGCCGTCGACCAGATCGCCGCCGAACGGGTCCCGGGACCACGACTCGGCGTCGACCGGGACAACATCGAGATGGCTGAGCAGGATGAGCGGCGGATCGGTTGAGGATCCGGTCGCCGGCAGGCGCGCAACGCATGAGCCGCGCCCTGGCGTCAGCTCGATCACCTCCGCCTCGATGCCGGCGCCGGCGAGCACATCGGCGCAGAAGCGGGCTGCGGCCGCCTCGCCCCCTCGTGGATCGCGGCCGGCGGCCACGTCAGGCCCTCCATCGGGCGGATTCACCGACGGGATCCGAATGAGCCCGCGCAGGTGCTCGACGCAAGCGTCGAGGTCCAGGTACGGGCCGAGGTTTAGGTACGGGCCGATGTCGCGATGCATGCTGTCGAGGGTAGCCGCGTCGCCGGCACCGTGCTGGCTCGGTTGAGCCGGGCGTGCTGTGGCTGCGGCGCGCCGGTTTCTGCGCTGATTTTCGTCACGTGGCACCACGGGTGCCCGTAGCGCGCCTCGCGGCCCGTCGATTCCGTCAGATGGCATCCGGCGGTGCCACCTAGGCACGACGCCGATGTCGACGCTCGACGATCACACCCAGTGGCAGCTCGACGGCGAGGAGAACAAGGGCCACGAGAAGCAGGATTGGCTCCGTACTGGCCACCCCGAGCACGAACAGCGCCGCCAGGAAGAACAGGTGAATGGCGACCCGCGTGCCGAAGGCGAGTCGCAGGTCGAGGATCGCGGTCGCAGATCCGTCGGGCGTGCCGCGGTTTGGCCCGAAAGCGCCCCAGGCAGCGGCCGCAACAAAGGCGACGAACGTGACCCCGAACAGGATCATGCCGCCGCCGGGCGTCGGGTCGACCACCGGTTGCAGCACGGTGAACGGCACCAGGCTGACGAGGAGCAGCACGAAGGCAGGGATCGGCACTGCGAGCTGGAGCCACTCGAGGGCAGGACGCCGCGCGCTGGCATCGCACAACCATCGGGACAGGAAGCTGAAGGCACAGGTCACGAACAGCCAGGCGTAGAAGTTGCCGGCTGGGACGCCGAACCAGCCATCGGACGCGCCGACATCGCGCCACGTCCACAGCCCCATCCGGATCGCGATGGCGTCGAAGGCGAGGTCGAGGCTGATCGCGAGCACGCTGTCAACGAACGGCGCCAAGCGGCGGCGCACGCCGAGCGCATCGGTGATGCGCATGGCACCGGCAATGATGAGCGCCCAGGTGAGGCCGATGACGATCGGTGCCCGATCGATCGACAGGATCCAGGCATCGGCGTAGTTGTACGTCTCGAAGATCAACTGGTCGCCCTCCTCGAGCAGGATCCCGAACAGCGCGGCGCTGATCAGCTCCAGGAATGGCAGGCGTCCGCGGCGCAGCGCAAGCCAGGCGGCGATCACGAAGAAGGCGGCCGCCGCAATCTCCAGCAGCAGGTACACAGGATCCATCACTCGATCATACGGAGCAAAGGGTCCGTCGAATGCGTTTCAGATGGGCGCGTGAGGCTTCGAGCGCCCGCCCCCTGCTCATCCTGCACCTGCCGGCCATCTGGCCGAGCCGCGGGATGCTTGGCGAATTGGTCGTAGAATCAAGCCATGACCACGGAGGCCGCGGTGCCGAGCGCACCGATCCAGCGATGTGGCGGCTCATGATGCAGTCTCGTCAGATGGCACTCGTGGTGCCGTTAGCCTCCCGTCACATCGGTGAGGGCGCTTCGAGACGGAGATTTACCAAGATTCCAGCGCGGGATGTCCTGTCGAATGGCATTGGTGGTGCCATTTGACGGGAACCCTTGCCGTCACGCGGTTCGTCCGGGTGCTCGAGGCCGATGAGCTGCGCGACGGCGAGCTGCTGCCGGTCGAGATCGACGGCACCCCGGTCGTGCTCGTGCGGCACGCCGGCGAGTTCTTCGCCGTGCAGAACAACTGCTCGCACAAGGATTTCCCGCTCTCCGAGGCCGGCTTCGACCCGCGCGACGGGGTGCTGGTGTGCGCCTGGCACGGCGGCTGTTTCGACGTTCGGACGGGCGACGCCGTCGTACCGCCGGCCACCAATCCGGTCGAGACGTTTCCCGTCCGCGTGATTGATGGGTGGGTCGAGATCGGCCTGACCGGCAGCCTTGCGCGCGACCTCGGGGCGGCCTGAGGACCGATGCCGCTGTCGGCGCTCCTCTTCGTCAACTGGATCTTCTGGGCTGGACTCGCCGCCGGTACGCTGGTGGTGGTCGGCCTGGCCGAGCTGTTCGGCGGTACCACGCGCGGGTATCGGCTCTTCATGGCCTGGCTGCTGGTCCTCTTCGCCGCAGTCCTGGTGGCGAGCGATCTCGCGCTGCCGCTCGGCGTGGAGGCATCCACCACCGCCGACGTGAGGCGGCCGCTGACCTTCCTCTTCGCCGCGGGGTGCGTCGCGTACCTGGGCGCGTCCATCGCCATGTGGCCACGGACATGGCTGGCGATCGGCACCGGCGTCGTGGGACTCGCCGCCCTCGTCGTGCTGGCGGCGGCCGGCGGCAGTCGCAGCGCGCCGCTCTTTGCCGGTCAGCTCGTCCTGGCAGCCCTTGCCCTCGGCGCGGTGAACGCCGCCATGCTCCTCGGACATTGGTACCTCGTCACGCCGAAGCTGTCGCCTGCGCCGCTGCGCCGGATGATGTGGCTGCTCATCGGCTGTCTCATGCTCCAGGGCGTTGCATTCGCGGTTGCGCTCATCGGCGTCGGTACGGACGCGCTCAGCGGGGGCCTGGGCTGGCTGACCTGGCTGCGCCTGGCGGTCGGCATCCTGCTGCCGATCCTGATCGCCGTGCTTGCCATCCTCGCGTCGCGGGCGGCGTCGCTCCAGGCGTCCACCGGGTTGCTCTACATCGGCCTTGCGCTCGTCATGGCGGGCTCCATCGCGGGTGCCAGCATCACCTACCTCACCGGCATCCCGGTCTAGTCGATCCATGCGCGTGCACGTTCGCTGTTTCGCCACCCTGCGTGAGCTTGCGCAGGACCGATGCGAGCTGACGCTCGCCGATGGTGCGACGGTGGCCGACGCCTGGACCGCGCTGGCAACCCGTCATCCCGGTCTGCAGCCGCACCGCCCGTACGTGCGTGCCGCCCGCAACGGCGTATATACCGCGTGGGACGACCTTCTTGCCGATGACGACGTGATCGCATTCCTGCCGCCCGTCAGCGGGGGCGCGACGACCGAGCTCGTCGACGGGCCGATCGACGTGGCATCGTTGGAACGCGCCGTCCTCGATGCCGGACATGGTGCGCTCGTCACCTTCGTCGGGCGCGCGCGCGACCTGGCCGATGATGAGCGGACCGTGATCGAGCTCGAGTACGAGGTGTATCCGGAGATGGCCGCAACCGTGCTGGCCGAGATCGCGGTGGAGGCGGAGGAGCGCTGGGAGACGTCCGTCGCTATCGTCCATCGCCACGGGGTGGTGCCGATCGGGGACGCAGCCGTGGCGATCGTCACCGCGGCGATGCACCGTGCCGAAGCGTACGAGGCCAATCGGTTCGTCATCGAGGCCATCAAGGAACGCCTGCCCATCTGGAAGCGTGAGCGCTTCGCGGATGGCAGCGAGTGGAAGCGACCCGGCGCGTGATCAGGCGTACGCTCGTCTTCAGCGGCCTGGCCATCGCGGGATTCGTCGCGCTCATCGGCATCGAGTTTTTCTTGCTCTCGCGGCGCGAATACCTGCCCAGTGATCCCGGCTACCGCATCGACGCGAGGGTCGAGCCGTCATCCGGAACATCGGATGCGCCGCTGATCCGGCTGGCGGTGCTGGGTGACTCCACCGTGGCCGGCGTCGGATCGCCGACAGAGCTCGAATCACTGCCGGTCCTGATCGCGGAGCGCGTGTCAGAGGGCGCCGGCCGGCCCGTCGAGGTCGTGGGATTCGGCATCTCCGGCGCGCGCACCGACACGCTGCGATCGGAGCAGCTCTCGATTCCCGATGGATTCGACGTGGTCGTGCTCGTGATCGGCTCGAACGATGCGACCCATGCGACGCCGTGGCCCGACATGCGCCGCCAGACGGCCGAGATGCTGGAGCAGGCGACGCAGAGCGGCGCCCTGGTGGTGCTGGCCGGCACGCCGCGCTTCAGCGGCACGAAGATCATCCCCGAGCCGCTGCGGACGATGGTCGACCGATACTCCGGGGTTCTGTTGAGCGAGCAGCGCGCGGCGGCTGCCGGCTTCCCCGGTGCTCGCTTCGTCGACCTCGCGGCCGAGGCGAGCCCGCGCTTCGAGGGACGTCCGGATGCGACGAGCTCGGATGGATTCCACCCGTCGCCGATCGGTTACGGCCTCTGGGCCGATGCGATCGCGCCGGCGGTCGTTGACGCGCTCGAGGCAGGCTGAAGGCTCAGCAGCCAGCGCTCCGCCTCCTCCGGTGAGCGCAACCGCACCAGGCGCAGATGCGGCCGCGCCGCAAGCTCGGCGGCCGTGGTGCGGCGGCGCCGGCGATGCGTGCTGAGGATCCACCACAGCAGGCTGTCACGGCGCAGGATGTGGCCCAGGCGCTCGCGGTTGCCGGTGCCCGGCCAGAGTTCCTCGCGTGAGCGGAGGCGCGCCAGGGTGCGGCGGGCCCATCGGTCCAGGACCGTTCGCATCGGGTAGTCGAGCCAGACGATGGTGTCGGCCCGCGACCAGGTCAGCTCGCGCACCTGCAAGTAGCCGCCGTCGAGAACCCATCGATCTGGAGTGATCGCATGAGCGACGCGGGACACGAAGGTGTCGTCCGGAACCGGCGTCCAGTTCGGCCCCCAGAAGAGCGCATCAAGCTCGATGACGGGGAGGTCGAGGCGCAAGCCGATTGAACGCGAGAGGGTCGTCTTGCCCGAGCAGCTTGTCCCGGTGGCGCGGATGCGGTCCATCAGGAACCCAGCCTAACCGACGCGCGCGGCGTGCAATCAACGTCCGGGGCAGGCACAATGCGGCAGAGATGGCCACCCCAAAGCCGGGCGAGATCAGATGCCCGACCTGTCACCGATCGACGGCTCCCGCCGCCTTCTGCACCCCGTGCGGATCGGCGATTCCGTCCGATGCCCGCATCCGTCCACGCGGCATGGACCGCGACGAGCTCCAGGATCGAATCCGCGCGCGGCGCTCGGGTGCCGATCCCTATCGCCGCGGCGGCAGCAGCGCGGATGAGGTAACGGGCGGCTATCAGCGATTCGAGCCCGAGCCGGATGATTCGCTCGCTCGCCGCACGGGGGGCTCGAATGAGCAACGCCGGGATGCCCTCGGCCCGCCGGCCGCCGCTGCCGGCGGAGCAGTCGGGGCGCCCTCACAGCGCCCCGATGTCACCCGCGAGCACCCTGATTGGCTCGACCGGCCGTCGAATGCCGGTTCCGTCCCGCCGCCGGCGCCCGGTCCCGCCGCCGCACCGCGTCCGTCGGCGCAGGAGCCGGAGCATGTCGACAACTACGATGAGACGGCCTACGACGATGCCGGCTACTCCTATGAGTACGACGAGTGGGATGACGGCCGCGAACGGCGCTCTGCGGGTGTCGGGGCATTCGCCATCCTCGGCTTCCTTGCCCTCGGCGTTCTTGCCCTGTTCACCGGAGCCGTCCTGGCCGGCGTCTTCAACAGCGAACCGAACATTGGCGGCGCCGATCCGACGCCGACACCGAGCCCGTCGATCGCGGAGAGCGCTGTGCCGAGCGAGGCGGCAAGCGCCGCGCCCAGTGTCGATTCCAGCGCCGCGCCAAGCGGGGAGCCTGCTGCCAGCGGTGACCCCATCGAATTTCCCGATGGCTTCATTGCCGAAGCGCAGCCCTGCATCCCGGGCAGCGCCAGTACGAACGGGTGCGACTCGAACGCGACCAGCAACAGTGGCAATGTCTGGGTCTGGGTTGGCTTCGAGAATGGCACCGAGAATGACGTCATCGGTGCCGAAGTCATTGGGCCCGACGGTACGACGGTGGGCGATGGCTCGATCGATCTAGCGACGATTGGGTGCAGCCCAACGTGTCCCGGAGGGTGGACCTACTTCCCGTTCGGGAACCTGCAGCCTGGTACCTATCAGGTCGAGATCACCCGGAATGGCGATCCGGCGGGCTCGACGAGCTTCGAGGTCACCTGAGGCAGGCCTGCATGGCCCTCGATCTGCAGGCCTGCGTTCATCATGTCCCGATCCACCTTCGAGCAGCTTCGACTGCCCGCGGCGCTCGTCCTCATCGTGATCGCCGCGTTCGTCTTCTGGCCGCGTGGGGATGGCGAGCCGTCCTCCATCGAGGCGACGCCATCACCCAGCGTCGTGGTCGGCCAGCCCGGCGGCGAGGTGATACCACCCTCCGTTGCGCCATCACCACCCACACCGATCCCAACGCTCACCGCGCCACCCAGCACGCCCCCCAGCACGCCCCCCGATGCTGCGCCGACGCCGACGACCGCAGCAATATCCACGACTGCGCCGGCGCCGACGGCGACACGGACACCCGGCGAGGACGGGTTCACCGCAGAGGTCCTCGTCTGTCGGTCGATCTCCGGCTCGAGCTGCAACGATGAGCTGAAGAACGTGCCGCCGAACGTGAACTCGATCACCGCCCTTGTCCGCTTCACCGATGCCGATGGGGGTGACGCGATCAACGTGATCCTGCGCGGTCCAGGCGGAACATTCGACGGTGGCGCCTACTCGCTCCAGGGCGGCGGGGACGGTTACTACTACGCGACCTTCGGCGTGCAGGGCCTCGAGGCCGGCGAGTACATCGTGACCGCCACGCGCAACGGCGATGAGGTCGCCACGACGGAGTTCGAGAAGCGCGGCAACTAGCGCCGTTTGCGTCCCAGCACAAGCCCTGCTCGTGATCCGCTGCAAGGTCGTGGCTACCTGCGCCCCAGCGCAAACGGTGGCGCCGCTGACCCGGGGGGCGAGCGTTTATCCCCCGCCGGACGAGTCGCTGCCGGCGCCGAGCTTCGCGATGGGCGATGCACCTGACGCGCGACGTCGGGCGGCCAGGGCGCTGATCGCCTCGAGCACGCATCGGTGTGCGGCAGCGGCGGTGACCTCGGCCTGGTCGAATGGGGGCGAGACCTCGACGACGTCCATTCCGGCCAGCTCCACCGAGCTGACGATCTGTCGCACGGCGCGCAGCAGCTCGCGGGTGAGCATGCCGCCCGGCTCGGGCGTACCGGTGCCCGGCGCCATGCCGGGATCGATCACGTCGATGTCGACCGACAGGTAGATCAGCTCCGGGCCGTCGAGGGCCTGGGCAATGGCATCGGCGATCACGGCTTCGGCACCGCGCTCCTCGATCTCGGTCATGAGGTGCCATCGCATGCCCTGCTCGCGCATCCAGTCCAGGGTCTCGGTGCCCGGCCAGTAGCCGCGCAGGCCGACCTGCACGAAGTTGCGCCCGGCAACGGCACCCGATTCGATCAGGCGCCGCATCGGCGCGCCGTGGGAGCGAAGGGTGCCCCAGGTCGAATTGGCGGCATCGGCGTGCGCATCGAAGTGCACAATTCCCAGGCCGCGCGGCGCGACGTGGCGAGCCACCGCGGTCGCACAGGGATAGGTGATCGAATGATCACCGCCAAGGATGATCGGGATGGCGCCGGACTGCGCCACCTCGAGGACCTTGCGCTCGATGACGGCGTGGGCGCGCTCAATGTTCATCGGCGTCACCGGGGCGTCGCCGGCGTCCACAATGTTCAGCCAGTCGTACGGCTCGATCCCCAGCTGGAGCGAGTTGATCGCCCCGGAGTGGTAGCTCGCCTGGCGAATCGCGCGTGGGCCGAATCGCGCGCCCGGGCGGTGGCTGACGGCATCGTCGAAGGGAGCGCCGACGATTGCAACATCGGGTCGCTCGGCGGCCAGCGCCGCTGCATCGGTGATCCAGGGAAGCTTCTGGAAGCTCGGCAGGCCCACGTAGGCGGGCAGGTTGAAATCGTCGTATGCGGTATACGGGTCGGCCCCTGCAGGTGCCTCGTCGTTGATGCCGCGTGCTCCGAGGCCAGCCTCTTCGGTCATGGCGCGCTCGCGCTCACCTCCGGCGGATCGCAGAAGGGCGCCGTCGCGGTGCGGAGCAGGCCCATCCGGGACGCGATCCTAGCACTACCATCATGGGGACAGATGGACGATGAACCCACCTACACCGTCGACCAGGCGCGTGATCTGCTCCCGCTTATCCGGGGGACGATCCTCCAGCTGGCCGTGGAGCGGCGTCGTGCCGACGATGCCCACGATGCGCTTCACCACCGCTTGCGCGGGGATGGCAATGGGCGGGCAGAGGAGCAGGCACGGCTCGAAGCCGCCAGTGCGGAGCTGCGTGCGCGTGTGCGTGACCTGCTCGATCACCTGGAGTCGCTCGGCATGGTCGTCCGCGACATGGAGGCGGGTCTGGTCGACATTCCGACCATGCGCGACGGGGAGCGGGCGTGGCTCTGCTGGCGCCTGTCTGATCCCGAGCTCGGCTACTGGCACACGACGCGCGAGGGTTTCAGCACCAGGCGCGTGCTTTGACCGCGACCGTCGTCGTGGTCGGTGATGCACTGCTGGACGTGGCGGCGGAACGCGGGACGCCGCTCCATCCCGGCGGGGATGTTCCTGCGCA